>CAZRWV010000018.1:0-12499 GCA_964603965.1 uncultured Candidatus Saccharibacteria bacterium | reverse complement strand
GCACAATGACGGGAATGTTCTTGGTGTGAGCGTTGGCTTTCAGCGTGCGCAACACGTCCATCCCGTTTACCTTGGGCAGCAGCAAATCCAGCAAAACCACATCCGGGTTCGACTGCTGAATAAGCCTCAGTGCAGAATCGTAGTCGGCGGCGACCGACACCTGCAGGCCCCGCATCTTTAGACCCTCGGCATACACCTTTTGCATGTCTCCATTGTCTTCGACTAAAACTATCTTCATGCCATTCAGTGACCCCGCCATCCATGTGGGTTAGTTTACTAGTGCATATGCCTAGTATACGCTTTGTCGACCAGGCTATCACCGCATCCGAATGACACCAAGAAGACACGCATTACTGCACGCCATCTTGGTAACGCCTTCCGCCAGCAAACAGCACCATCAGCGTAAGCGGTGCCGTTTTTAAATACTCGGGTACGCTATTCGCTTGACGGCATCTGGTAAGCGTAAGTACAATTAACGTGGCAATAAACTAAGGAGGACAGTGTATGAAAAAGGTATTTACGCGTTTGTCACTTGTTGTCGGAGCCGTGCCGTTGCTGGCATTCGCACCAGTAGGTGCAACGGCGTCGAGCTACTTTACGGACTTTAACCAGCAGCAATCGGATCTATATTACGAAATTTATGAGGGCGGATCACACAACTACGGTTCGACCTGCGGTACTGATGCCTGTTTAACTTATGAAACGCAAGGTCGGCGCACCTACGGCAAGTTCACTGTCAATCCCAGCGCGAATCCGGGCTACTTCCAGAACGTGGCGGCTTCGCAAACAGCGCCGGGCGCAGATGACCAAGGACCATACACGGCAACCTATGGCCACCCGGTAACGCTGGAAGCCAAGATCAAATGGAGTGCCAATTATAACGCCGACGGAACGGGCGACGCCCAGGGAACCAGTGGCATCGTGCTCTGGAACGGCGAAGGTGTAGACGGCACGTCTCTCCCCGATTCGGCCCAGCTCGGCTTCACTTGGACCAGTCAGGACGTATTAGGCGGCTTTTTGAGCGGCTTTATGGCTAGCTCAATCGAAGACCTGCAGCCAGTTGGCCTTTCGGCACCTGCCGCACCAATTGACATTAACGATTGGATCAAGGTTAAGGTTATCTGGTCCGAGGACGCTCAAGGCGTACAGAGCGTAGCATACTACGCCGACAGTCAGTTACTGGGGACGCACGTGCTGCCGCAGCCACTGCACGGTTTGGGCCTCGAAATCTGGAATGACAACCAGGAGCCGGTATTCTGCGACACGGGATTGTGCTTTGACTTCCCCAACCCCGATCAGGCGCAAAGCCTCTACGTCGACTATGTAAAGATTGAACAGTCGTAGACAGGACTAGTTACATAAAAATAGCGCGGTAAAACGCGCTATTTTTATGTGCCACTTGCTGGGCTTGAGCGATTACTACAATAGCTTTTGATATGATTGTTGTATGAAGCAAGTAGATCTAGAGACCATTCGAAAAAGGGCTCACGAATACCACTCAACGGGTCAGAAATGGCATTTTCACATTATGAGCCCTAGCTGCGCATTCAATAAAAGTGACAATTTTGCTTTTGTGTGGAGGGACCGAGTGGAGACGAGACCTATGTTCACTACTCTCAAGCGACCGAAAAGAGACTCGGCCAGGAGCTAGCTCTGATGCTGCATGGTGAAAAAGTTCTGAATCCCGAAACCACAGACAGCAATTACCGGCCAATCCCAGCTGTAGTCAAAATGGTTGAACGTGCAAAGCAACTTAATGCCAAAGGTATTGCCTGGCATCATGCATATGCTGTTTCCGAACTGTACGTTCAACCTCAATGCCCCAAAATATGCGCTGGTATTCGAGGATCCCGAGAGAGGCAACTCATTAATGAGCCTCACCGACGAGGAGCCAACGAACGATCTTAAGCAGATCGAAACGCTATTCTACAAGTGATGCTAAAAACAGGCACCGTAACGGTGCCTGTTTTTAGAACGTTGGCCTCTCCCGACTTAACGCCCGAAGATGTAATTAATCACTATGGTGATTACGTTTTTATTGCCTTTGACGTTTACGTTCAGGTTCGTGCTCGCGGTATTGGTCACGTTGCCGTGACCCTTATCGTGGCCTCTGCCTTGGTGATCGTCATCACCGTTATTGCCACCACCGCCATAGCCGTGGCCACCATTGTTGTGATGTTCCCACCAGGAAACACACTGACCATGGTTTCTAAACCCGTACTGGGCATAGTCGACGCAAGCTGCTTTGCTGGGTGGGTTCGGCGCACTCTGATTTTTCGTCTGGTGAGCGGAGGCTAAGCCTGCCGTTCCAATTACGGTCGTTGCTGCAATACCCACAAAGCCAAGTACTAGCTTGTTCGGTTTTACCTTTTTAATTGTTAATGAATTCGTTATTGTTCGCATTAAGGCCCCCTTTCTGCTAACACAACCTTATAATTTTACCATTAGCGCTACGACACGAGTCAACAGCAAATCCTCAGTTTTCCACACGCATTTATGATTTGGACCGCCGCACTTCCCGCGCCAGCGTTACCACGCCGACAAAAGCTAGCAGCAGCGAGTACACGGCATAGTTAGCCGCCAGCAGTTCGTCTTTGCCGATCACTTTTAGGACCACGATCAGGACCAATGACAGCAGCGCCAGCATGAACGTCGTGCGGCTGGCAACATGGCGCACCAGTGCGTACACTGCATACACTGCGATTAAAATCTCGCCGACGAGGAGCGTTTGGGAAATCGCTCCCACGGCCATGACCGCTGCCACAAACCCCGCCGTTCCGAGCACGTCGCGCAAGCGATGTCGCTTGGAGCGCTGGGCCTTGGCGGGACGTGCTGACTGGATGGATAGCGGCGCAGGCACAGCTACGACGGCAGCAGGCGCCATGGTCGTTGCCGGCACTGGAATTAAGGTCGGGGCTGGGGTCGTGACCAAGGTAGGCACCGGCCGGGACCGCACGAATCCATCAACACCGCCAGCGGGCTGCTTGTGCGACTGCGGCGGTTGCGGAGCAGCGACCGTCCGCGCGGGTGGCAAGCGGTGCACAGAGACAGGGATGAACGGATCGACTCGCTGCATGCCTATTCCTCCCGATATGCTTTATTACGATATACGTCCAGCGTAGCGCCTTGGCTGACCAGTTGCATATCAGTGCGGCGCGCCAGGTAATCATACTGCCGGTAGTCGTCATCGTGAGCCACAATGATGTACTTGATGTGGAACTTTGCTAGTCGGACGCCGAGATCGTCCGCGTGCGCCGCATTAGGCAGTATGGCATCGAGCGTTCGTTTGGCGGGCGTGGGATTGGAGAGTGCAGCGCCCTGGAATTCGGGATTATCGCTCACGAGCATCGGCTTGTCGAAAAACGCTGGTGCTGGATTGGCAATAATGCGGCCCGCAAAGTCAAAATGCATGTATAGGTGCCACGGCAGAAAGAGCGTTTGAAAATTCCCGTGATCGGCTGCGAGCCGCACATTGGCCGCTTGCCAGTCCGCCGGATACTGTACGGACCTGAGCTGACCATTAAAGCCGTCCGGCATTGTTGGCGTCCATACGAACGGTATGGCTAGCAGCAAAACTGCCGCACCCACACCAAATATCCGGCCGCCCTGCTCCCGAAAATACACGGCCGTGGCTGCTGCGCCACGCCCTGCGAACACCCCATACGCTAGCGCGATCAGCGCCACAAACTTTTCGGGTTCACGGTATCCTGCCAAGAGCGGCACGTGCGCCGCCAGTCCGCTCAATGCACCAACCGCCAGCAGCCCGCCCGCTAGCGCACTGGCGCCAAACACAGTAACGACTGCGCGCCTCCGCGCACGCCACAAACTTACACCGCCAGCAGCAACTAGCACCCAAACCATCAGACCAATCAGTCCCCAGGCGGGCACGTGCGACTGGGGCAGATCGTACATGTTGCGGGCCTCAACCCAAAAACCCTGCAGCCGCACAACGTTGCCAACTTTGCCCATCACGCTACCGCCTACGGTTGCAAACGCCGATTGGTCAGCCGCTCCGATACCCGCGAGCTGCGCGGCCACGCTGCCCTTACCGAGCGCCAGCGGCAGCAGCCAGTAGCTGCTCAGAATCACAAACAGCCCGAGCGCCAGCAGACTAAATCGTAACATCCGCACGCGCCATGCAGCATCGTCGCGTCGCTGCCATAGCGCCGCACACAGAGCCGCCGTTGCCAGGGTCGCCATCAAACCAATGCTATGAATCGACACCACGCTGACGAGTAACGCGCAGGCCAGCAATCGCACCATGCACGCCCAGCCGGGGTCCGTCAGAAATCGCAACAGCAGCAGCACAAACCACGGCAGCAACGCGTATCCCAGCAGCACCTCGTACTGCCCAGCCATGAACCGATCGTAGGTAAATGGATTAACTACATAGAGCACGCCACCCACGTATGCGCCGACGGCTTGATGCACCGATCTATCCACACGGTGCAAATGCTGCACCAGCCGGTGCATGCCGATGCCAGCGAACAACAGTGCCAGAAACAGCAGCAGTTTTTCGATAGCATCGCTCGCCAGCACCATGTTCAGAACGTGCAGGAATACACGCAGCACAAAGTCGTTACTGCTGCTTGTGGGCATGCGCAGATGCGACGTAAATACCATGTCGAGCGTCAGAATGTAGCCCGGACGCAGCAAAGGTCCCAACACCAGCAACGCAAGCGCCGCGTACGGCAGCCATGCTTGCCTAAACACTGTGCCAACAAGTGATTTATAAGTCGCGAACGAGTGCCTCATAGTCCGACCGCCTGTTTAAGTTACGCTTGCTCACCTCATGGAACGTATGAGCGACCTCCGCATAATTGTCATGCACGTTTTGGAACACACGCGGCAACTCAGCCAAGTTATCCAAGTCCAAGCAATATTCATCGAGCCGATTGTCGGCAAAAAACGACCGCACCTTTGGACGGTACGCTATCCCGATGGCAGGCGTACCGTTTAGGACCGCCAGAATGTCAGCATGCAAGCGCGTGCCAATCACTAAGTCGCTTTCGCCTAGCAGCGTGACAATTGATGCCAGATCACGCTCCTTGTACACATCGACCATGTGGCCTTTGATGCGCCGGGCAAGTCGTTCTGACGCCCACAAGTCATCATGCATCTCGCCCGTGATGTGCATCGGCAGCAACGTAATCGCAAAATCCTTTGCCGGCAGGCTATTCACCAGGTCTGCGATTTGTTTGATCAGCCGCGGGAAGTTCTGCTCTGGATCGGGAATCGACCACAGCACCGACATCACAATACGGAACGGACGATCGGCTGGTCGTTTGTGCAGCACTGCTCGATGATACGGCAGATTAATAGCCAGGTCGGGCAGCACGCTCAGGTTGGGTAAGTTCAGCACTTTTGCACTACGCTGCTCGCGTACCACAACGGCCTTAGCCATACGACCCGATAGTCGCGCCAGCCAACGCGAATAGCCGTTCAGGTCACCGATGCCGCAGCCAATATAGTATATGCGTTTGCCAAACAGTCGCAGCAGCGTGTTCACCAGCACCATTTTGTACAGCAGTTGGCGGGGCGTTCTGGTGCCGTACAGCTTCACCCACAAATCACCGCCCCAATACACCACGTCATCAACATCCAGGAACAGTCTGATCTTTTTGAGCAGATCCTTGGGGCTGACGGTTGATATGGTTTTGATGTTTCCATGCACCTGCTGTGGCAGCAGCGAATCGTCCGCCGAATTGATATACAATGTTCGCCCTGCGAAGAGTGCAGCAGCGGAAAGGATGAATACATCATCCCCGGCATTCCCGCGCCCGTAGGCACCGAGCACTAGTATCGGTTTACGTGATGCGTGTTGTGTCATGGTCGTATAGTCTCCTCTTTAGGACGAGCATGTCGTTGCTTTGCCACACTCAAAAATACCAATGCAGCAACACAGGCCAAGCCGGTTGCGACGCTAATAATCATGCCGAAGTTGAACCAGCGCTGAGCGCTGAATTGTACGCCAAAGTGCAAGTCGTAACTGCCGTCAGCATTCTGCGTGCAGACGACCGGGCCAGCCTTGCAAATGGCTTGCGGGTCTATGTACCAGGCGTTTTGGAAACCGTTCATTTGCAGATGATATTCGGCAGCCAGCTCCGGTTGAGTCACCCACGGCAGGTATGCCTGTTTGCGCGATTCCGCCGCGTTGCCGAACACGATGTGCCAGCCCGGGTGGTACTGTTCGCTCATCGTGAGCAGGAACGGTTTGGTAGCACCCGTAATCGTCACCTTCTTGTAAGTGGTGTTCACGTTCTGGTAATCAATCTTCTGCGGCCGTGCCATTGTCACCGCGGGACCCGATATGGCATAGAACCGGTTTTGCACATCGGGCACACGCTGCAGGACAAAGTTGTCGTAGCTATTGACGATATACGTGGATTGGTCTGCGTCGCTGTAGGCAAACACGGCCACGGACAGGCTGTGCGCGTCTGCCGGCACACGAACGATCTGGCTGTACGTGTGCCACGACTTGTCTTTGATGGCAATTGTCCGATTGAGCCTGGTGATGTTTTTGTCATCAAAGCTAAGCGCATAGCCTGCATCCTCGGCATTGGGGCTCTGGTAGTCAAACTGCAGCAAGTAGGTACCGCCACCCTGCACCACAATTTTTGCAGTGTTTGTGCACGCAATGTGGCGTTTGGCCTCGAGCTGCAGTGCATACGTACCGTCGTCCGTTTGGTGCTTGACCTGCGACATGCGCATCGCCGGATTGTCATCGTACGCATCGCAGTCGCCCACTTGCTTTTTCCAGAGGCCGTTCTCGAACGAGCCATCCGGCACTAGGTTGTGGTACGGATAACCTTTGTACGACACTCCTTGGAGGGATGGCGTCGCAATGTTCGACCCCGCTATGGCACCGGTTGCTGTCTTGAAGGTCGTGACTTTACGCAGATGCACAAGCGATAGATCGGTATACGAGGTCACCACGGCATCTTTCATTTGGTTTGACGGTCGGGCCAGCAGTTTGATGGAAACATTTGTGGCGCCGACCGGCACAGCGACAATGGTTTGGTGCGTGTGCCAAACGTCATCTGCAACGGGAATGTCTTGCGTAACCGTTTGCTTGTTTGGCGTGTTGTACGTCAACTGGTAGCCTGCGAATTGGGCGTCGAAACCGTGGTATCGGAACTGGAGCAAGTACGACTCTCCAGCTTGCACTGGAATGGCCGGCGGTCCAGTACAGGCAGCGTGATCGTCCGCCATCAGGTCGATGACCGTCTTATGCAAGTCATCGTCCATCCCTGCAACCGCCCGCACATTCGGATCACCATTGCCATACGGCACGCAATCGTCGGCGCCTCTGTGCCACAATGCCCCATCAAGCGTGGGCGCTGGCACCAAATTAGTGGACGCGAGCTCGTAGAGTTCTGTGTCGCTGCGCGGTGAACCTAAGTAGGTCTGCGCCTGATTGCGTGCCACCGGTTCAATGTCGGTGCCGGTGCGTAAGATATAGTCCGACCCTGCAACCAACGGCACCGTAATGGTTGCGGGTTTCTGACTGGCGGTACCGCCCGGGACACTCAGGTTGGTCGTTTGGAACGACATGGAGCGCGGACCTGCCGTATACGATGCCTCGCCGTACGCCTGGTCAAAGTAATAACTACCCATCTTTTGGCCGTCCCCCAACGTGATTGGCAGTGTACCACCCCGAAGATCGGCAGCATTCAGAGCACCAAACAAGTCGGTGATATCAGTCGTGTAGCTACTGCTGCCGCCTAGTGTAAAGTCGAAGTCACTGCTGCCGTCGAGCCCGTTCTGCCACAGACTGTAGGCGTTGGACAGCTGCTCACTGCTGGCCACATGGTACAGCTGTGTGGCACTCGAAAAGTACGGCTTGGGAGCTGCCAACGTTTGGTAGATTTTAAAACCATCGATGTGCATATCGGCTTCTTTTAGGTAGCCCGAGTCAGACAACGTGCGCGCAAACATCGCCGGGTCATCGTTGTAGTTGCGATAGAAGTTGTCTTGGTTCTGCAAATCGCGCATTGGCACAATCACGTACTTGATGCCAGCATCGGCCAGCAACGACGGCATGTAGTTTTGTTGCAGCAGCGCATTTATTTCGTCAGTTGATGTTGCATTATGGTTGCTCGGATAACTGTCCGCCAAACTCTTCCACGAGACACCTGCGAGTGTACTCGCATTCACCGCCGGGTGGTTTACACTCGAAAAACTCCAGCGCGATTTTTGCGGCACCCACAGTATTCGCCCGTAGTCCGGCGTATCCAAAAACTTGTTAAGCTGCACGTACTGCTGCGGCATGGTCCGCAGCCTGAACGTGCTGCCGATTGCGTTCGTCGCGATCGGCGCCAAGTTTGGCAGAAACAGCAGCGCCAACACTGCAAAACTCGTTATCGTCAGCCACTTGCGTTGGTAGCGCGTCTTGATATACCAATACAACGCCGGAAGTAGTACCGCGTACGCCAAAGCTGTGAGCAGATAGAATTTGCTGGCCTCGCGGAACGCATTAAAGCCAGGCACGTGAGCGAACATCCAATGATACAAGCCAACGAACGGCTCGTCGGATTGTTTGGTAAGCAGTATGCCCACAACTCCAAGTAACGCAAAAAAGAGCACGGCCGGCGTACGTTTACTCACGACCAAACCACCAAAGGCCGCCAATGGTATCAGCCAGAAATAAATGGGAATCGGATGCGTAAAGAACGGCTGGATCTGACCGCCGGTCCAGTATGGATGGAACAATGTGAGGGCGCTCGATATGGTAAAGAACTCATTGCCGAATAACGAAGAGGCGATGCCGTCGCCACTCACGCCGCCTGCATGGCTCAAACCCATAATCCAGTAGGCGTTCAGTAGCCCGAACAGCGCTATCGGGCTGCCATACACGGCGATCAACTTAAACGTCTTACCGGAAAGTATGCGGTTTTTGGGCTGCCATATGCAAAAGAAGTGGATGGCCGCCAACACGATCAGCACAAACACCACAATGTACCCAACGCGCGGTTCGTATGCACCGCAGGCAGCGAGCGTTAGCGCACACCAAATAATGTCGCTCAGTTTCTGGCCGTTCATTGCCCGCATGTAAAACAGCACGACCAACGGGGCAAACGCGTATGCCACCGCCAGTGTTAGCCCGCCTGTGAGTAATGCCAAGAAGTAGGTATTCGCGGAATAAACCAGCGCCCCCAGGATCGCCGCCAGCTTATCACGAAAAATGTAGTACACCAGCGCATAGGCGCCAAACACTGCCACAATGACAGCCGGCCATAAGTGCACAATACGCTCATTCAAGGCATAGCTCGTATGCAGGTAGTAAGACAACCAGCCATACGCAGCGTAGGTAGGCGCCTGCCCCGCGTCGAGCAGCACGCGCCCGAACTGTGTATCGGACAGCCAGATAGAAAAATAGTGGCGACGCAGCGTATCGGAAGCGGCTTTTACAAAGTAGCCCCAGTCGCCCGCTGTGCGAACGCTGAAGTTCAAGAACCAGGCGTTGTACACTACAACTATCGCCGCGACCGGGGCGAGTACTGGAGCTAGCTTCTGGAATAAGCGCGGCAATTTAGGCAGCAACGTTCTGCGACCTCCTCGCAATATGTACAATCTCTTGGTACATGTCTTTGTATACTTCGTCGGCATCAAACTTGCGTTTTATGTAGTCGTAGGCGGCGAAGCCCATGCGCTGTAACGCCGTGGGATTATTCGCTTTCAGTTGCGATAATTCACTCAGGCACGACACGAAGGCTTGCGGGTTTGGGGGTAGTAAGAATCCGGTGACGTGATTCTGGACAATCTCGCGCGGGCCAGGTATGTCGGTACACACCGCTATCTTGCCCGCCATGGCTGTTTCGATCGCCACCTTGTTGAGCGTTTCGTAGTTGGACGTGATGACCGTGACATCCGCCCAGTCGTACAGTTCGGAAACGCGGTCGTTCTGCACGTGACCCAAATACTCCACAACCGGTATGTTCCGTGCCAGCCGCTGCACGTCCGCGACTATCGACGCGTCGCCCGAGCCCGCAATCCGCACACAGAAGCTGCCAGGACATTCACGCTCCAGCAGCTCAATCGTACTGGTCAGCAAATCAATGCCTTTGGCTTCCGTCAGCCGCCCGACAAACAGAATCTTTAGCTTGCCGGGCTTCACTGCGAAATGCTTGAGCGGCGGTACTTCAAAGGCCTGGCGCATGACGCGCGTATTCGCAAACTTCAGCTTGCGCCGCACCAGCTCCAAATCGTCCTGATTGTTCACCTGGACGCTCTGCACATCTTTAATAAGCCGGCGATACAGCGGTCCCGTGTAGATCAGGTTGTGCAGCCTTGCGCTTACAGACGGCGTATTGGGATAGTAAATGGGCGTGTGCACGCCCAGGACAATCGGCGGCAACTTACGCAGGCCTATGCGGTTAAGTACGGCGAGTTCCAAGACCTCGTTCTTGGAATAGATGAGGTCTGCATGCTTGAGTAACCGTGCGAGTTCGGTGAACGAGGAAGCCCTGGTATATGTAATGTTCCCGAGCTTAGCCCTGACGGACTCATACGTTTCGCGGTAGATCGCCTGCGGTTTTTGCACGCGCATAAAGTAAATGGTCAGCAGGTGCTGCAGTCGTTCCACGATTTCTGGACTCATAGTTACGATACTGATATCCAGGTCTTGGTACCGATCTGCCAAACCCCGCGCAGTGGCGAGCAGATAATTTTCGAAGCCGCCGCCCTGCTCCAAAATGCCGAACGAAAAGAATACCAGGCGGATCCGCGGGTGTTCGTGTTTACTCATGTGCCCCCTCGGTCGGTGGATAGTTTATCCGCCGCAGATACCCCAGCCCGGCGGCAGCATACTCAGTTGTTTTGAATACCAGCATGCCCACTGCCACCAATGGGTGTCGTAGCAGCCTGCCCGGTCGCGAGAAAAATAGTTTGTAACGAGCAAGCGGCCCGGACTGGTCGCGTAACAACGAGGGCGTGGGGTTGCCTGCCAGATACGCGTCCATGTGCTGGGCGTAGTAATACATTTTGTGAGCTGACCTTGCAAAGTGCACCCGACCCTCGTTGTGTCGTATGAATTGATTGACGCGCGCAATGCCAGTGAGCAGACGCACGCGGCGCGTTAGGTCCCAATCTTCACCGCCCGTCATGTTTTCGTTGTAGCCCCCGACTTGTTCGTATAGACGCTTTTCAAAAAACCGCGCTGCTTCAATCGCATCCACGCCCACGTAGAACGAACGCTCCAGATGTTTGCATCGCGCCCAGAAACCCTCGCCGAACGACTCCTCGGGAATAATCACCGCTTTCGCTTCGGACTGATTCTGCAATTTCTGTACGCACGCCTGTACCACATCCGGCCCAAGCTCCATGTCGGAATCGATGATCAACACATATTCACCCCGCGCTAGCCGGACACCATGATTCCGCTGGGCAGACCGTTCGGGACCATACGTATAAACCCGGCCGGTATACCGGTGCGCGATCGCCATCGTATTGTCCGTGGAATTATTGTCTATGACGATTAGCTCCACACGCCGATACGATTGTGTGGTAATACTGCCCAAACACGCATCCAGCGTTGGCTGGTTGTTCCTGGTTGTAACAATGACAGAAACGAGCGGCTGTTTCATGCAACCCCCAACACGCCCTTAAAATCCTGGTAGCTTCGGTCGAACGTAATCTGCTGACTCCACCGCCACGCTGCCTCTTGCAGACGGGCGTAGCGATCGGGATCATGCAGCAAGCCAATGACGCCCTGGGCGAGCGCCGCCGGATCTTGGTTGGTCAGAATGCCGGTGCTGCCATCGCGAATACTATCACGCAGTCCCGCTACGTTGTAGGCCACGGCCGGCGTCCCCTGACTGGCCGCTTCGGTTATGGTCAAGCCCCAACCCTCTTCCACCGCGGTTTGCACGATCAAGTGCGCCTGCCGCATCAGTTCGATTTTGTCGGCACGGCTCACCATCCCCAGGTACTCTATGTCGTCTGCAAACGGACTGGTGCGTATGCGATCAAGTACTTGCTCCCCATACTCGCCGGACGCCTTGCCGGCAATTTTTAGCTGCAAATCCGGAATGGAGCACTTGGCGTCCTCAAACGCAGCAATGTGATGCAACGTACGCTTCATGGCACGCATCGCTCCAAGCGACAGCATAGTCGGACGTATATGTTTGCGAACCGCCGCTAAATCTGGCACGGGCTTGATAGCTAGGCCTTCGGAAATTATGTGCGTCCGTTCGGGTGCAAAGCCGTGTCCCGCCAGCACTTGCCGCGTGCTTTCCGATACCGTAATTACCGGCACCCGTGCTAAACTTGCCAAGCGGGTGGCGGCCGGTACCAGGCCGTAATAGCCTAAGTAGCTAAACGGGTGCTTGATCTCGTGCAGCCAATTCACCCGCCCCAGCTGGTGATAGAGCATAAAGCATCGAGCCTTACGCTCAAACCAGACGCCATAGTACGGTGCGCCACCATTCACTTCTTCGATTAACACATCATAGCGTCCACGCATATGTTGTAAGTAATACATCAATGCCTGGAACGGGTG
>CAZRWV010000017.1:643-12812 GCA_964603965.1 uncultured Candidatus Saccharibacteria bacterium | reverse complement strand
CAGAAACCGACACCCGCACCGTACGGTCAGCCGACGGCGCCCATGACACCGACACCGCTCCGCACACCCGAGCAACCGCGACCACCCAAGGCCAAACACTTTGCAAGAGCGATGAGTACGTTATCGACCATCGCTATCTTGCTGCTGGCGCCCCTGATCGCCATACTGCTCACCGCCTTCGTCTTCCAGAGCTACCAAGTGGACGGCCCCAGCATGCAGAACACCCTGCACAACAACGACCGCCTGATCGTCTGGAAGATGCCCCGCACCTGGGCACGCATCACCGGCCATCAGTATGTGCCCAAGCGCGGCGACATTGTGATCGTGACCCAATCCGGGCTGACCGTTTACGGCGACACTGCCGACACCAAACAACTAGTGAAGCGTGTGATTGGCTTACCCGGCGACCGCGTAGTCGTCAAAAACGGCACGATTACGATCTTTAACCAAGCCCACCCCGGCGGCTTTCAGCCGGACACAACACTGCCCTACGGCAAAAATGGCGCCATCCCGTCCACTATGGGCGACATCGATGTCCGCCTTACCGACAGCCAGTTGTTCATCTGCGGCGACAACCGCGGTAATAGCCTGGACAGCCGCAGCTTTGGCCCGATCAAAACCAGCCAGGTGGTTGGCAAACTGGTAGCACGTATCTTCCCGCTCAACGACGCCGAACGCTTCTAACGTCATGACAGACCTGTTTACGCACGACCCCAACTCCAGCGGGTCCAAAGGTTTGGTCTACATCGGCGACAAACTGCTGGTATACCGCCGCGACGATAAGGCCCCCACTCACCCGCTGCAAATTGATCTGCCGGGCGGCGGTATGGAACTTGGTGAAACACCTTGGCAGACCTTTCAACGCGAGGTCAAAGAAGAATTCGGCCTGGACATTACCACTGAGCAGATTATTTACAGCGATGACTGGCCTCTGGTCAGCACCGGCCAAACCGGCTACTTTATCGCAGTCAAACTACCCGCCAGCGCCGCCGGAGACATCGTGTTCGGCGACGAAGGCTTGGAATATCTGCTGATGACACCGGCTGAGTATCTGGCGTGCACCGACGCTTGGCCGAGTATACGCGCCCACGCCCGTATGTATCTGGAATCGGTAGACAAGCAGTAACGCAAGCGCGGCAAATGCTATTATAACGCTATGAGCGTAGAGGCACTGTTTGTAGATTGGGACGGCACACTCAGCCATTCAAAGTTCTGGGCCGACTGTCCCCCGGACGTCCTAGATCCCGAGATGGTCGAACGCTTTACTAGCTTCTTGTTCAAAGGTTCGCACGATATCGTGCAGCAGTGGATGAAAGGAGCCCAATCCACCACGGCTGTTGTCGGTATGCTGGCCATAGAATTCGGACTGGACGCCCACACCCTACACAGCCAGCTTGAACGCAGCTGCCGAGCTATGCAGTTTGCCCACCCCGCAGTGCCGGACCAAGTCAGGCGCCTGCGCGAACAGGGCATCAAGGTGGTCATCGCCACCGATAACATGGCCACCTTCAACGACTGGACGGTACCCGCCCTAGGGCTACGTAGCATGTTCGACGGTATCTTAAATTCATGTCAGCAAGGCGCGTTCAAAAAGGACATCGTAGATGGCCGCAGCCCATTCTTTGACGATTACCTGCACCAGCACGGCCTACGATCAGGCGAAACAGTTCTGATCGACGACAGTCCGCACAATGCAGTGGTAACTCAACACGGAATGGGCTTTAGGCAGGTAACGCCGACCAGTCCCATTGAGGCCGTTTTGGACTCATTTATCACCCGATAGACAACTAGTGTTCCAGATCCGCCAGTAGCTTGGCCAGTTGTTCATCATCGCCAAACGCGATCTCCACCCGCCCGCCGTGCGCCGTGCGGTGGATGCGCACTTTGGCGCCGTAACGCTGGCTGAGCCGTTCGGTTTCGGGCGTGTCGCCGCTCACCCGCTGCTGCGCGGCCTTGGGTTCTTTGGCCCCGGCTTTGAGCGCCAGCACATAGCGCTCGGTTTGGCGTACCGACCAGCCGTTGGATACGATCAGCTGCAAGAGCTTGGTCTGTGCTGCCGTGTCGCTTTTGAGCGCCAGAATCTGCCGCGCATGACCTTCGGTAATGTCACCGGCTGCGAGCGCATCGCGCGCGTCTTGCGGCAGCTGCAGCAGCCGCGCCGTGTTGTGCACGGTAGTCATGGCCTTGCCCAGCCGCTTGCCGATTTCGTCGTACGATAAGTTGAACTGCTGGTGCAGACGCTCGATGCTCACCGCCTGTTCGAGCGGGCTCAGGTCCACACGCTGCACGTTTTCCAGAATGGCCAGCTCTAGCTTTTCCTGCTGCTGCGCCGTGCGCACCACGGCCGGCACGGTCCTCAAACCAGCCAGTCCAGCCGCTCGCCAACGCCGCTCACCAGCGATGATATGGTACGCCGCGCCAGGCAACGCGCCCGCCGAGCCACCCGCCGGCGTCACCACCAGCGGCTGCACGATGCCAAACTGCCGAATACTATCGGCCAGTTCGCTCAGTGCCGTTTCGTCAAAGACAGTCCGCGGCTGCTCCGGATTCGGTGTAAGCGCCGAGAGAGCAATCTGCTGAATCCGCTCCGACTCGTCCACCAACACCGCCGCATCTAATCCCTGCGGGATTAGCGATCCAAACCCCCGCCCCAAACCTGTCTGTTTTGCCATGCTCACTATTGTATACGTTTCACGCCGCAGCGGCTAGGGTTGGAACGAGCACAGACAACTCGCACACCTAGCCAGTGCCTAGTAACCAAGCCGTTTAGCAACCTCGCCCGCCAAATGTTTGTACGCCCGCGCGCCCTTGGACCATTTATCGTGTTCAAAGATGGTACGGCCATAGCTGGGCGCCTCGGCCAAGCGCACATTTCTGGGCACAACGGTTTTGAACAGCTTGTCGCCGAAATGCTGCGCTACCTCGGCCTGCACTTGCTCGCTCAAGGTCATGCGCTTGTCGAACATGGTAAGCACCACGCCCAGGATATCGAGCCGCGGATTAAGCGCTTGGCGCACCGCCTGCACGGTTTGCAGCAGTTGGCCCAAACCTTCCAACGCAAAGTACTCGGCCTGCACCGGGATAAGCACCTGGTTGGCCGCGGTCAGCGCGTTGACGGTTAGCAGGCCGAGCGCCGGCGGGCAGTCGATAATCACCAGCTCGGCATCTACTGTCCGCAAACTCTCGGCCAGCCGGAATTCGCGGCGCTCCATCCCCACCAGATCCACCTCGGCCTGCGCCAATTGGTTGTTGGCGGGCAGCACAAACAAGTTGCGAATATTGGTCGGCAGGACTATGTCAGCTGCCCCGGTCTCGCCAATTACCACGTCGTACAATGTGTGTGGCAGCGCTTCTTTATCAATGCCAAGCGAGCTGGTGGCGTTGCCCTGTGGGTCCAAGTCGACCAGCACCACCCGCCGCTTGTCGGCGGCTAGCTGCGCGGCCAGGTTGACGGCAGTGGTCGTTTTGCCCACTCCGCCCTTTTGATTGGTGACGGCGATGATCTGTGTTGCGTTCCCCATAGTCTACCCTACAGCCTAGCAGAATAGCGGCGAAACATAAACACCTTCTGGTGTCGTACAGCCGCCGAAACCCCAACGGCCGTATGACTAGCAGTATGCGGCTAGTCATCACACTCGCCCTGCCCCACGTCCTGGCATCCACAGCCAACAATTCAATAATCACTAGCCATATAATACTAGCAATTTGCGGCTACTTCTGTAAGTTAACGTTGCCCACGCGCACCAGAAGATTCTGCTTCTCGCGGTACAGCAGCGCCAGCTTGCCTTTGCTGTACACGAGCAGATAGTCGCCATTCTGAGCGTTCTTGTAGAAGTCCTGGCCGGTTAGCTTGCCGACGTCTTTCACACGCGCTACAGTAGGTGTCTCCCCCTTCGGTAGCGAATACAGCTTACCAACCTCGGCAATCACCCGCTGGCTTTCGGTCTGGGCCGGCGGCCGCGTTACGACCCGCCACACGCCATAACCGGCCGCGGCACACACCAGCACGGCCGCAACCACACCCGCCGCGATCACAGCAAATCGCTTCGGTATCTTCAGGAAGATATTCCGGCCGATGACGGCACCCCGTAGTCCATTCATACGACTACTCTAGCACAGAACCCGCACCGATCATAAGCACCACACTGCCGCCCTACACCCATCACCGCTAGGCGCTAGATCTAGCGCGGAGAGGCAAACTGGGCCCTGGCCGAGAGATAGTCTAGAACTACGCTCCGGTTACTACTACCCGCCGTCTTTTCGATGACCGCCTGGAACGACAGTGCCGAGGACGGGATATTGGATGTAACCTGGCAAACATTTACACCGTCGACAAAGAAGTCTGCGGCCGTTCCGTCAGCATTCACCGAAACCGTTAGTCGGTACCAAGTATCATCACTTACCAATACATTGGTATCGCAGCTAGTCTCGGTGTTGCTGTTTTCACAAACAGCCTCCCAGTTACTACTGCTATCGCTGTAGCGGAAGTAGCAACCGCTCGATAAGGTGCTGACACCGTCGGTAGCATTGGTGAATCCAGCCGCAAAGGCGTACGTCTCACCCGAGCCCGAAAGTCCACCCGAAGGAATTTGCAAAGCGGTCTCATAACGCCAGCTGGTCGTACCGTCGCCCAACAGCACCGAGTTGTAGCTAGAACCAAGGCCAGAGGTCATGTAGCTCGTGTCGTTGGTATTTGCGGCATTCAAGCTCATCAGTCCGGGGTGGCCGGGCTGCGGCGCGACGTAGTTGTAGTCGCCGTCGAACAGCATTGTATCGTTGTCGTTGGCGGTGTTCATGAAGTCGTTGACGTAGTTGTAGCTGGTGCGCTCGTTGTCTACGCAGTCGCGCCAGTAGTCGTCGATGAAGCAGCGCGAAACCCCCAGGTGACTGTTGTAGTACATCGCCCCAGGGATACCGGTTGGATCATCGCTGGTGTTTTTGGTGTCCAGGATGAGCAACGCACCAGTGCTATCGGCCGTTGAGTTGCCTACGTAGACTAAGGAATTACCCGTGTCGACGCTAAACTGCGGCACGCCTGCAGCGTTCAGAACCCGGAAGGCGCCGCGGCCGTCCACGCTGTTTTGCAATGCGACCGCACCAGTGTCACTGACACTCAGCAAGTTCACGCCCTCGAAGCTGTCCACTGCACCTTCCGGCACGACAAGCATATAGACAGAGAAATCGTAGTCACCAAAACTACCAAAGGTGCCGCCATCGCTGGCGCCGGCGGGATCGTCCCAGGAACTCGAGAACAATTCCACTGAATGAAGCGCGCCGGTGCCACAGCCACACCAGGTATAGCCCAGATTCGTATCGCTGCCCTCAAGGTTTATCGCCAGCCAGTACGTAGTGCTGGCAGACAGGTTGGCGGACAGAGGCAAAGCGTTCCAGCCTAGCGTGGCAGTCTGCGGGGCGCTACCGGCGATCAGAGCGCCCGGCTCACCACCGTTGTCGGCATAGATTGCAGCACGTAAACCAGGATCGGTGCCGTCGACATAGCGTATGTAGGCGCTGATCGAGCTGAGTGTACCGCCCGTGCCACCGACCGTCACGGGTCTGAAGACGGATGTGTCACCCCACGAATACAGCCCGGCAGTACCGGGCGTGGTGGTGCCCGCCGCAAACGAGGCAGCAGCCGAGGTTGAGCTGGATATCTTGAACGTCCCACCGTCGCTCTGGTCCATGCCCACAAAGAAACTCTTGCCGCCGGCATCGTTGAATTCGATGCTGGCGTCGGCCGTACCATCCTGCTGCAGCAGCAGCATGCGATCCGTTGTGTCCGAACTATTCGCAGTAATAGCCAGAGCCGTGTCTGCACTGTTCTGGATGGTGGCCGCGCCGTCAGCGGTTAGCGACAAACGGCTTACGCCGTCGGTCGTCAGATTTAGTCCGTAAGCATCATTTGTGCCAAGTACCATATCTTCGCCAAAGCTGTTACCGCCCTGCAATAGACCGCTGCCAGAGCCTCCAGTACCGCCACAGTCAGCCCAACCGAGATTGGCCGTCGTGCTAACCACGCTACTAATTACCAAACATTGGTCGGCCGTACCGATGCTGGCTGGTAGTTTGATCGTATATGAGCTGGCCGTCGCATCGGAGCCAATGGTGACCGTATTACTATTAGTACTATTAGAAGATACGATCGCCGCGGATTGCAGCGTGCCCGCGATTCCAGTACCGCTGATGTTGAAGTTACCAGTTTGTTGCGTGCCGGAGGTGCTGGTTTGGAGCTTGATGTACCCATCGGTACCGCTAGGTGTAGTCAGAATGTTGTAGGTGCCGCTTGCACCTTGGTCCTGAAGCTGGAATGTCTGGCTGCCGCCAGTCGGCGCTTGGATGCTGAGCGTGCTGGTGTTGCCGCCGCTAACTACCTTGAGCTGGTCGGCTGACGCGGCGCTGCCAGCGCGGAAGGCGTACGGCACTGCAGTCAGCGGCAAACGCGGGTCCATTTCCCCGTCACCAATCGTCGGGAATGTGCCGCTCGTCACGGTGCCGCCAATGTTCATGGTCAGGTACAGCTGCTGGCTCCAATCAATAGCCGATGGGAACGCCGTTAGGCTGCCCAGCTGTACGGTTAAGTAGCCGTTGCGCGTGCTCAGCCCCTGGCTGTTGGCGTTCAGATACGTCTCGGTCCACAGCAGCGTGCCACTGGTCGCCGCATCGTAGAGTTTGAACTGCACGTTGTAGTCGCCGTCCGGCACTATGCCGCCAGTACCTGATTGCAGGCGGGCCTGGAAGTTGATCGTCGAAGAAGGGGTGGCGTACGCCGTAGGTGTTGCGTGCAGGTTAATCGCCGCCAAAACAAAAACACCGAAAACAGCGAGGGCGACAGAGGTGAATCTGCGCACAAAGAGTACTCGCGTTCTCGGTGTTTGTTTTAGCATTTTGTTTGAATTGTTGTTTTTGTGTCAGACGGACTTTTTGTTTAACACAGATCTATTTTCCCTCTTGGACACATCTGTTGCAAGACAAACTTGAGCAAATCGTGTGATCAGGCTCACACGGCCAAACCAACGAATTCTGGCCGATCTTTTGTTGTGTTTGTTACATCCTTGTGTGATATGACGCTGTTAGCGCGTTTTAGCATAAGAATTTTGTGACATTTATCACATGACACGTGTTGTTATGAATACTACAGCGGCCACTGCCCTGCACACGGCCGACGGAGTTATCCACAAGCACTCGGACTGAGCCAACAAAAAACTCCGCCGTACGCGGAGTTTCTTTAAAGTGCTCTGCTCGGCTACTGCCGGGCGGCCGACGAGACCTAGGCGATCTTGTCGATCTTGAGCACGGTCTGCAGCTGGCGGTGGCCATGCAGCTTGTGCACGCGCTTCTTGGCTTTGTAGCGGATAGCGGTGACCTTGTCGGCCTTGGCGTCTGCCTCGACCACGCTGGCGGTCACGCTCACGCCGCTAACGACCGGCGCACCGACGGTGGCCTTGTCGCCGTCGATCACGAGCAGCGCGTCGAACTTCACGCTCTTGCTGGCGTCTTTCAGGCGCTCCACGGTAACCGTGTCGCCCTCGGCGACTACGTACTGCTTACCGCCGGTTGCAATGACTGCTTTTTTCATCTTCTATTCCTTAGCTGATACTTTACCAGAATTTGATACCGTTACAGTTTAACAGAGATGAGCGTATCTGTAAAGCACCTTGTGTAGGCGGCCGTGATGCGCAATACTTCGTGCATGGCGAGTCCGCACTTCTCAGGCGAAACAATACATCTGCCAGATACACATCGAGACATTACATACCTGCAACGAGCCGGTGAGCTCGGGCAGTCCTCTGTTCTGTACCTACATGGCATTGGCTGCTCACCAGATGACTTTGTCGAGGCGGCGACACGACACGAACTGGCTGGACGACACTTACTCGCACTGGGCCTGCCTGGTAGCGGTGGATCCCCGTATGGAAATGACGAACGTCTGGGCATACGCGACCTGGCCCACATCATCGACGATTTTGTGCGTGCCAAACAACTTCGCCGTTTTACGCTGGTCGCCCACAGCATGGGCGTCGCTGTGGCGCTGCGCTTTTTAGAACAAGAGCGCGACGCAGCATGCGCACGTTTTGTGGCCGTCGAACCGACGAATGCCCTGTGGGGGCCGGTCCCGTTCCGGGGGCGCCGGATTGCAGAGACGGGCTGGGAACAGTTCAGGGCCAAGGGCTTCGACAGGTTGGTACTTGATTTTGCACTATCGAGCGACATCGGTTTCCGCCGTCACGCTGAGGTGCTTGCAAGTACCTCGCCCAGAGCCTATTTTGACTACTGCGCATCCTTGGTGGCCGAAGCGGACAGCAACGAACTACTGCCCATCCTTGGCCGCACACTACCCGACCGCACAACCGTCATATACGGCACTGAGAACAAGGACTCCACCACTCACCTCGATCTGCTGACCGCCAATAACATTCGCACGGTCGGCGTCCGCGGCCACCACTTCCCGTTCTACGACGACCCCGATGATTACTACCGAGCACTGGGCGCAGTGGTATCGCAATACTTGCTGTATCGGTGTGGTTTGGCTTACATACAGTGGAAACTGGGTGGTCAGACGCCGTGTAGGGCTGAGCAGCACAGTCGGCTACTTATTCACCGGCGCAGCCGGAAGCCACCCTCGGCCTGGCGCTCCTGGGCCTAGGCCTGGTCATGCAGCGGACAAAAACGCCTCCATGGCAAGTAGCACCCACTCAGGCCTTATGTAGTGCGATTGCTACGGCATGGCCGTCCACGTCTAGCTTCTCGTGGTGAGCATCCCCAGGCAGCGCTTCGCCGCTCAGGCTCCCGGCCAATGTCTCCGACTGGATCGTTGCCCCGTGCTCAGCCAGCATCTGCTGGATGTCGGCACTGTCGGACACAACCGACAGCTGAATGCGGTCATCGACGTTCAGGCCGGCGGTCTTGCGGGCAGTTTGGATCTGGCGAACCAGCTCGCGCATCAGGCCTTCGCGCTGAAGTTCAGGAGTCAGGCGGGTATCAAGCGTTACGCGCTTGGCGTTGCCCTTACCGAGTACCACTTCCTTCACGTTCAGCTCCTCGCGGATGATCTCCTGGTATGATTCATCCAACTGCTGCGCTAGGCCCGTTTCGGACGTCACCAGCACCTGCTTGAGCGGCTGACGTACCTTCAGACGGTTGGCAGCGCGTTCTGACAGGCCTTCGTTGATGACGTCGCGCACGAATGCCATTTGCGCCAGCACCACCTCATCCACTTTCCCCGCCGGCAGCCAGTCCTTCAGATGGACTGATTCGGTGTCGCCGGTCAGCTTGCCATACAGTTCGTCGGCCAGGAACGGCGTGAACGGCGCCAGCAGATAGGCCAGGCGCGTTAGCACGTAGTGCAGCGTGGTGTAGGCATCGTCTTTGTCGGTGTCGTCACCGGACTTCCAGAAGCGGCGGCGAGAGCGGCGCACATACCAGTTGGAGGCGTCGTCTATGAATGGCAGTACGGGCCGCAAGGCACCTTGCAGGTCATATGCTTCGGTGCGCTCTTCCACTTCGGCCACCAGCTGATGCAAGCGGCTTACTACCCAGATGTCCAGCGGGTTGGTAAGTGCACGGCCGTGCACGCCCTCGCTCAACGGATCGGCCAACTTGCCATCCGACGCCCAGCCGTCCACGGCGGCGTACATCGTAAAGAAGTCGTACATGTTCCAGACCATGCTCAGTTTGCGGCTGACTTCCACCACGTCTTTGTCGGCCATAGCGACGTTCTCGCCGTTCGTCAGTGTGCTGCCGAGCATGAAGAAGCGGAAGCTGTCGGCGCTCGTCTTGTCCATCAGCTCCATCGGGTCAGTGTAGTTTTTGAGCTTTTTGCTCATCTTTTTGCCGTCAGCGGCATTCACAAATCCCGTGCACACCAGGTGCTTCCACGGCGCTTGGCCGAACAGGCCCACGTTCACCGCCAGCAGGCTATAGAACCAGCCGCGCGTTTGGTCGATGGCCTCGATGATGAAATCGGCCGGGAACATCGACTCGAACTTAGCCTTGTTTTCGAACGGATAGTGGAACTGCGCGAACGGCATGCTGCCCGATTCAAACCAACAGTCGAGTACTTTGCCGATGTGGCGCATCGGCGTGCCATCCAGCTCAAACGTGATGTCCATCACCTGTGGCAGGTGGTAGTCATCCAGGCGCTTACCGGTTAATCGCTCAAACTCGTCGTAGCCGCCGAAGATTTTTACCACCTCGGTGCCGTCGGTGCGTACACCCTTCCACACCGGGATCGGCGTGGCCCAGTAGCGATCGCGGGACAAGTTCCAATCCGGTGCCTGCTCGATGATGTTGTGGAACCGTCCGGTGCGCAGATTGTCCGGCACCCACGATGTGCCGGCATTGGCCTGCAGCATCTCGTGCTTTTGGTCCTGGATATCCATGAACCAGCTGGGGTGTGCGCGGTACATCAGCTTGGTGCCGCAGCGGTGACAGTGCGGGTATTCGTGCGTCACGTATTCGATTTTGAGCGCACGGCCTTCTTCTACCAGTGTTTTCGCAACAAGTTTGTTCACTTCCCAGATGTTCTGGCCCAACCAGCGACCTTCGGTGTAGTTGCCGTCGGCATCCACCAGAGACACCAGCGGCACGTTTTCGCGCTTGGCCAGCTCGTAGTCGTCCTCACCGTACGCCGGGGCCTCGTGCACCACACCGGTACCTTCGGCCTCGCTCACAAAGTCAGCATGCAGCACGCGGTGTGCGTTCGGCCCGCGGTTTTCGAACAACGGCTCGTAGCGCTTGCCCACCAGCTCTTTGCCCTTCACCTGCTTGACCACGGTGTACTCCAGCGGCTGCTTCTTGGCGTCTTGCATCACACGGCTGACCGCTTCGCTGGCCACATAGAACTTCTTGCCCTCGTATTCGACCAGCGAATATTCCAGATCTTTGTGCACGGCAGCGGCAGTGTTGGCCGGCAGTGTCCACGGCGTGGTGGTCCAAGCCAGCAGGTACTCGTCGACGTCTTCCAGCTTGAAGTACACATAGACCGACGGATCGGTATCCAGCTGGTAGCTGTTTTCCATAGCCACCTCGGACTTGGAGATCGGCGTCGCGTCCTTTGTGCAGTAGATCAGGATCTTTTCGCCCTCATAGATCTTGCCCTTTTCGTACAGCGTTTTGAACGCCCACCAGACGCTTTCCATGTACTCGTTGTCCATGGTTTTGTAAGCGCCATCGAACTCCACCCAGCGGCCCAGCCGCTCGATGGTGTCTTCCCACTCGGTGCCGGTTTTAACCATCGCCTCGCGGCACTTTTTAACGTATTCGTGGATGCTGATGGTGGTACCGATCTCTTTTTTGTTGGCGATGCCCAACTGTTTTTCTACGTAGACTTCGGCCGGCAGACCGTGGCAGTCCCAACCCCAGCGGCGCTCCACGCGCTGGCCTTTCATAGTATGGAACCGGCCCATGGCGTCCTTAACGGTGCTGACCAGCAGATGGCCGTGGTGCGGCGTGCCGGTCAGGAACGGCGGCCCGTCGTAGAACACCCATTGGTTCTTCGCCGGGCGCTGTTCGACCGATTTTTCGAATGTTTTATCTTGCTTCCACCGCTTGGCCAGGTCCTTTTCGTACTCTAGCGCGCGGCGGCGGCTGTTGGCTTTAAATTTCATAGTTGTAACTCCTTTATCTTGTGGTATACCTGATCGGCAACTGTTTGGTGATCCTCGGGCGCGTAATGCACGCCGTCGGCGGACAGCACCAGTTCCGGCAGCATAATGACGTGCTCGGCCTGGTCATTGAGCAAGCGTATTAGTTGTTGGCGGGTCGCTTCCTCAACCTCAAAGTGGCCTTTCGCATACACGAAGTTGGCGGGCGCTATGTGGATCACGGGCGGTACACCGGCCTTGTCGTCAGCAAAGACAGCGGCCGTTTTGGAACGGTACCAGAGCAGATCGGCTATAATCTGTTCAGCCGTCCTGTTATACTGTGCCTGCAAATCATTGGTACCAAGCGATATAACCACTAAACCAATTGGATCGGCGCTCTGCAGCGCTACTTCATAATAATCCTGACCGTTGAGATATGCCGGCGCGTCCACCAGCGGCAAAAACCCGCCTGCCACCCTGCCAGACAGCCCTTCTTGCACCACTCGGCACTCTTGACCAAGTCGCTGCTGCAGCAGGTTTGGCCAATGCAGCGCATCTTCGTAGCGCTCTCTGGAGCCATTCTGGCC
>CAZRWV010000017.1:0-633 GCA_964603965.1 uncultured Candidatus Saccharibacteria bacterium | reverse complement strand
GGCCCCATGTATTGGAGTCCCCGTAACACAAAAAGTGCCTCATGCCTTCGCACCCTCGAGGTGTAGCGGTTTATACTGATAGGCCGCCAATGCATCGGCGATGTTGGCGTACGTCTTGCCTGCCAGAATGCCACCGGCAAAGGCCTCTTCCTGCGTAATGTCGGCCAGGCAGATGCTCGGCATCTCGAAAGCATCCAGGTCGGCGTCGTTGTCAAACTCAAAGTCGATCACCGCCAGACCCGCGAGGTCGTCTTGGTACAAATCCAGCTCGGCGTCGCGGCCGTCAACCTTGCAGTAGTAGCGGTGTTTGGTAAAGCGCTTAGCAGGCAGCTCGGCGAATGCGGCCGCTTCTTCGGGCGTGAGCACAATCGTATGCTCGTTCATCCGCGACGAATCCGTGCCATTGGCCGGCGTCTTTTTGGTGATCACGTACTTGTCGCCCTTGCGGCGTATGCGCATGTTCGGGTGGCGGGCCGTCACCGGTATGTAGGCATCGCTTAAGACATCAAACCGGCACTCGGCCAGGCCGGCCGGCAGCTCTTTGAGCAGATAGGTTTTTTCGCGTTCTAGCTCTACCACGTTGCGCTCTCCTTTAGATATTAAAAATCACTTCTGTTAGACTCTGGAATCCGC
>CAZRWV010000016.1:0-13169 GCA_964603965.1 uncultured Candidatus Saccharibacteria bacterium | reverse complement strand
TGGGCCACAGCGGACGAATCGGGCGGTCGATGATACGACCGATCAGGATGGCCTCATCAGAAGGCCTGCCTTCACGCTTAATAAACCGGCTGCCGCTGATCTTGCCGGCGGCAAAGAACCGTTCTTCGTACTCGATCGACAACGGGAAGTAATCCATCCCCGGGATCACGTTGCCCAGCATAGCGGTACCCAGCACTACGGTCTCGCCGTAGCGTACCAGTACGCTAGCGGTGGTGCGGAAGCCCACGCGGTTGACCTCCAGTGTTAGCGGCCGGCCGCAAAACTCGGTCGTGACCGTAATCAGCTCACGGCCGTAGGGGTTGATGGTTGCATTGTTACTCGTTTGGCTCACTGATCCAAACCTTTCTGTTCGACTCACCCGGGCGGAGTGCAAATATACGGCTCTTCGAACATGCTTGTGCTACTAAGCGAGCTATATATCTGGTCCCTGCCCACGTGTAGTGGAACTATTAATGTGCACAAGCGTCGGCCCTCGAGCATTCGAGGACCAGGTCTACGCACAAGATTTAACGACGAATGCCGAGCTTTTGGATCAGGTCCAGGTATGCCTGGCCGTCTTTGGCAGCGATGAACTGGAGCAGGCGCTTGCGCTTGCCTACCAGCTGCAGCAGACCGCGGCGAGCCGCGAAGTCTTTCTTGTTCACCTTTAGGTGCTCGGTTAGCTCACGAATCCGCTCAGTAAAAATGCCAACCTGCACGGCGCTGCTACCAGTGTCGGTCTTACCGCTCTGCAGTTGGTCGACAATCTTGCTCTTTTTCTCGGTTGAGATCATGTAACTCCTAGTCTGTTAATCGAGATTTATCGATGGCGTTGAGCCCTATTATAGCAGGTCGCCACCCCTAATACAACCGTTTGCTCACGCTTTTGTGTTCAGCTCAACATCTGAGCATCAGGGACCACACTCTCACCGCTGCGCGGGCGGGGCGGACATACCCGGCCGGGTCGCAGCGGCACCACAGCGGGATGGGCTTTATTGGTCGGTTCCGCGCCCATCACCATCATTCTGAACATGCGCGGCCAGTGCGCCGTAAGCGTATCAGACCGATACTGTACAAGCCCGTCTACCAGTGTGCCCACCACCCCCGTCATAGGCATGCGCACCCGCGCGTGAGGATGGACATCCATATCTGGAAATTCGCTTTCCAGCGCTTCCAGAACCTCGTCCCGGGTTGGATACTCGCCTGCAAACGGCGCAGCTTCGTGTGCACCCTCAAATGCCATAAGACCGAACTATGCCACGTTTCGCACGCGCTTACAGCCCGCTTACGTACTGCAAAAAATCGTCATCTGTGATATGACAGGCATCGTTCAGGCTGAACTGCCCTACCCTCGTCCGCCTCAGCGCCGACATATAGGCACCGGTGCCGAGCACCTTACCCAGATCTTCCGCCAGACTGCGGATGTAGGTGCCGCTACCAACATCGGCCGTAAAGTGCACCAGGGGGTAGTCGTAGCCGGTGAGTTCTAAGCGGTGGATGGTGACCGGGCGGGCCTCCAGCTCTGGCGCTTTGCCGGCGCGCGCCAGATCATACGCCTTTTGACCGTTGATCTTGATCGCGCTAAACGCCGGCGGCACTTGCATGATGTGCCCCTGTGACGCGTCTAGAGCCCCTAGGACGGCCTCACGCCCCGGAACAGTATCAGATACGGCTGTTTTGGCACCCTCTTCGTCACCGGTGGTACTGGTTTGGCCCAGCGTCATGGTAACTTCGTAGGTTTTGTCGAGTTTGGTGAGTTCCGGCGCACGGCGGGTATAGTTTTTGCCAATTAGCAGCACCAAGAGGCCGGTCGCCAACGGATCCAGCGTGCCGGTGTGCCCGCATTTCACGTTCTTGGGCTTTTTGCCCTCCTTGGCTGCGACGTGCTTGCGCACAAAATTGACCACGTCGAAACTGGTCCAACCGGAGGGTTTGTCGACCAGAAGGATGCCTTGCATGAGTGGTAGTATACCCCAAGACTGTGCAACTTCATGCAGTTGCACTTGATGTACTGCTGCGTCACTATTGGCAGTAGTAAGCACAACCATAATCTGGGAGACAAACACATGGCCCTACCGCGTATTAACCAACGAGGCATCACGCACACCCTTCTGATCGTTGGCGTTGTAGTGGTGGTAGCAATCGGTGGGATCGGCGTCTATGTCTCCCGCAAGAACGTCAGCCACGCCGGCAGCCTCGGCTGCAACAGGTACACGTATAGAAGCGGCTCCCGTGGTCAATGCGTCAAAAACATTCAGACCATCACGAACTTCAGGCGTGGCATGAACGGCTACAAGGACATGCTAACAGTAGATGGTTCTTATGGGCCCAAGACCACGGCAGCAGTCAAAGGCATGCAGAGCCTGATGGTCCTGAGGCCCGACGGTGTCTGGGGACCCAAAACATGGGCGGAAGAATGCACCTGGTTCCGTCAGCAGCTAGGCAACATCAACCGCAACGACTACTACTTCGCTAATAACGCCTATACCCGGACGGTCAGTAACTATACGGTAGGCTCACTGAAGGCCGCTAGGGATAACATCATCAACGTCTACCAGAGCTCCGGCTGCTAGACACTAGGCGTCCAGCCTGCCTAGTTCGACTTCAACCACTTTATCCTGCGGGAACGACGGCAATGCAGGCAGGTTTTCGAGCGGTAGTTGCTGACGCAGCGCCTCGAGTACCTTTTGGGCGCCGTCGTGGCCGACTACTAGCAGATCGGCGTCGTCTTTGTGCTCCCGCCAGAAGCTGAGCACGCGCTCGCATACTTCGCCGAGCGGCTCAACACCTGGCAGCTTGCTCCAGTCACCTTCTGGTGCCTCGTTGTATGGTTTGCCGCTGACGACGCCCATCTTGCGCTCCAGCAGCCGCGAGTCGATCTGCACCACAGCCGGATCAAGTCCAAATGCCTCGGCGAACAACTGTGCAGTGTGGCGTGCGCGCCTGAGCGGCGAGCAGATGATACGCGCTATCCGGAGGCCTCTCCCTTGAGCGTCTTTCGCCGCTTGGAGTGGCTGTTGTTCACCTAGGGGTGTGAGTTCGGAATCGTCCTCCTGCCCCGCGAATATATGTTGTGCATTTGCCAGGCATTGGCCATGACGCAGATAATAAGCCATATCTACTCCTTATCTGGCTATGATAGCACAGTGGCTGGTACGTGCGACTACTGTACCGGCGGGACCATCGGCGGCGGTACGGGCGGCGGCAGCGGACCGGCAGAACCGGGAGCCGGAGCACCGGGGAATGCGCTGGGCGGCGCGGGCGATGGAGCGGCGGGCCCCATCTGCATGCCCGGCCCAAACGGGTTGGACGGCAGCGGCATGTCGAGCGCGTGGTCGGCCGGGGTGTTGCCAGGAAGCGGTTCGGCGATGCCGGGGTTGACGGGCGCCGGGGCCATAGGCACGGCTGCGGCTGGCATCGCGGGCATATCCGGTGCGGCAGACGCCTGCGGCTGGCGCAGGTCGGGGCCAAGCGGCAGCGCGTTCAAGCTGGCCAGCGGCTGTGCGGGAAGCGCTGGGGCATCAGCACTGTTGAAGGCAGCCTGGACGGCATCACGGGCGTCATCAAGGGCGATGGGCGGTTCTGGAGCAACGGGGGCCGGAGCGGGCTCGGCAGGTGCAGGTTCCGCAACGACTGGTGCTGGCTGGAATGGTGCGACATCAGGGACAGGTTCAACGACCAGCAACGGCGGCATGGGCGGTATCGAGTCGACAGCTGGCGCCATAGGCGGCGTGGGCGGCGGCAGCGGCGCTGGTGCCGGTGGCATAACGGGCGCGGGCGGCGTGGGCTGCAGGGTGGATTCCGGCGGCTTCCACGAGGGCGGAGCCGGCTGGAAGACGGGTGTTGGCGCAGCCGGAGCAGCGGGCGCTGGTGGCGTAAACGGCTCCACGGGTGGCACTGGCGGCAACGACAGTGCCACCGAGGGTTCAGGCAGCGGCGATAACACTGTCTCGTTGTGCTTGAGCAGCGGCGCGTCAACGGGTGGTAGCGTCAGCTCCTCGGCCGAAGGCTCCAGCCCTTCTGGCGTGCTGTTGGCGGTGATGGGTGCATCACCCAGTCGGGGTGGCTCGACCAACAGGCTGCGTCCACCGTTAGCATCGGTGGCATCGGGCGCGGACGTGTCCTTGGCGACGGCCACATTAGAGATCGCAGGCGGTGGCGTTTCCTCGGCCTCAGCCTCGAAGTGCAACTCGCCGTCTGCGTCCACGCTGATCTTGGGCTGTCCGGAGTCAGGCTCAGGCGCCTCGGGGGCCTCTTGGTGCTCGATTTCGAGCGTGCCGGGCTCTTTGGCCGGTGCGGCGACGGCGGGCTCATCAGTCGGCGTGTCAAGCACAGGTACAGTCGTAGGTTGAGCTGTCGGCGAAGCCGGCGCGAGCGCCTCCAACTGGGTAGCAATCAGCTGCTGGTTGGCACCAGCGGCCATCAGCTCGGCACTGACACTCATCGTCCGCGGCGTAGTTTTTTCGTTACTAAAGCGCTCAGTGCTGGCCACGATACCGGTCAGCAGTGCGGTAGCGATCTGGTTGTCCACAATCTGCTTGTCCAGCGTATCTACCAGGTCCGTCACCATTTCACTCAGGGAACTAGCCGACGGGTCCGCCCAGTTGATGCTGCCCAGGTTGCTCTGCCCCGCGGTCATCACGCTGGCCACGGCAGCGTCGTGCAGAATGCGGCCGTGCGCCGTGATCGCGGTGTCCAGATCTTGCTGCTCGGTCACGCCCAACGCAATCACCACGTCTACGTTGAAGTCGCCCTGGCTGAAGTTCAGATCTTTTTCGCTGATGCTGGTGCGATATGGGGTAATAAAGATGCGCACCACTTGGTCTTCGACCTTGTAGCGCAGCTTGTCGGCCTTGGACTTGTCTAACGCAATGATGAAGTCACGGAGCGAGTTGGTGTCTTTTTCGAGCGTGTCCTCGGGCTTGAGGAACTCGATCGTGCTCGGCACCTGGCCGCTGAACACGGCCGTGGCGTGCTTGTCCTGCTTGTTTAGTGCCAGCGTCAGGCCAATGGCTGCAGCCAGCTGGTCCACCGACGGGTTGGCACTCACCGTTATCAGCACGTTCTGTGCTTGCTTGATGCGCTCGATGAGTTTTTGCTTTTGTTCGTCCATTTTTGCTTTGCAGATTGCTTTCGACTGTTTTATGCGGTGTACGCGGAAAGATACGCTTACGCTTGTTGGCATCTTAGCATATCCGCCTGGCCGGTTGCAAACGGGGATCAACAGTGCTGTTTTGTGTACTCTTTGACAACACTGGCCCAACCCGCTATAGTCTACTGGTATAAAGTTAAAAGGATAAGCGTAAAAAGATGCCACTCATCAAATCAGCCAAAAAACGTGTGAAAGTTGCCCACAAAGCAACCGTCCGCAACAGCAAAACCAAGCGGTCGCTAAAAGACGCCATCAAGAGCTTTGCAAAGGCTCTGACCGGCGCCGACAAGAAAACCGCCACCACCGCCTTTAACAAGGTACAGAGCGAGCTGGACAAGGCCGGCAAAAAAGGCGTAATGCACAAGAACAAGGTTGCCCGCAAAAAGAGCCAGGCTGCCCGCTCCGCCAAGGCTTCGACAGGCGTAGCCAAGAAGGCCGCTCCCAAGGCTGCTGCTAAACCAGCCGCCAAGAAGGCCGCCCCCAAGAAACCGGCTGCCAAAAAAGCTCCGGCCAAAAAGCCCGCCGCCAAGAAGAAATAATTTGCATCGCGGCCGCAGTAAAACCATCCCCTACTCGGGGATGGTTTTTTATTCGTCGCCTTACAGCCCGGCCCGCCGGGTAGCGTACAATAAGCTTGATAAACGAAGGGAGTCCCCATGGACCGAGACCACGACGAAGACCGCTACAACACCAGACACGACACAGGTGACGACCGCACCGGTCGCCGCGCCTTCGGCACCATTCTGGTGCTGCTCCTGCTAGCCATCCTGATCGCGGCCAGCATCGCCTGGGCCATACACCACCGCAACCAGCCCAACAACACCACAAACAACCAGACGAACAATACAACCAACAATAACGGCTCATCCGGATCGAACGGCCAATCGAATAACAACGGCCAGAACAGTAATGGCACCAATCAAAGCACGCAGAATAGCGTCAGCATCGCCCACATGGCGTTCACACCGGCCAACCTGACGATCAAAAAAGGCACCACCGTCGTCTGGACCAACAACGACACCGTGGCCCACACCGTCACCAAGGATAACTCGTTCGGCCCCAACAGCGGCACCATCCAACCCGGCAAAACGTTCAGCTTTACCTTCGACACGGTGGGCACCTTCCCCTACCACTGCACGATTCACCCGAGCATGACCGGGACGATTACGGTTACTGAATAACCCGGCATTTTCCGGGAGCCGCCGTTACGCGGGTTGAGCTAGACTCAGCAGATAGTACTGCACCACGTCGTCGGCGTTCAGGCCCTCGCTCTTGAGGCGGACATCGAACGCACTAAGGGACGTAATGAGCTCTTTGAGCCGAGCCAGCGTGATGCGTCGGGCCAGGCCTTGCGTTTTACTAACGGTGAACGGGCTGATCTTGGCTTCCCGGGCGATTGCATCACTACTGCGCTGCCCCGCCGTTTTGACGATGGCCAGAATGTGCAGCTGCCAGACCAGCATGGCCAGGATCTGCTGCGGTTCGACGCGCGCCGCGCGCTGTTCGGCGTAGAGTTCGGCGGCACGCTGGGTACGACCGGCGAATGCGGCGTCCAACAGCTCAAAAATACTGCTCTGCGGTGTGCGCTCGGTGAGTGCCTCGATGCTATTGCGAGTAACGTGCGGATTGTACGCCAACAGCTTGTCGAGTTCGTGCCGGAGCGTTAGCTGGTTGGCGCCCACACGGTCGACGAGCATCCGTGCATCGGCAGGGCTGAGCGAGCCGCCCTGCCCTTTGGCATAATCGGCCAGATAGCGCGCCAGGCCATTCGCGTCCAGCGCTGCAAACTCACGAAAATCAGTCAGCTTTTTGAGATGTTTGTAATACGCCGTGCGCTTGTCCAGCCGCGGCTCCACCAACACTACGTCGTTGGTTTCGGCCACCTCTTGCGCGAATGCTTCAAACTTTTCGGCAAACTCTTTGTTGGCCCCGGGCGCGCGCAGCACCACCAGTTTGCGCGCGGCCAAGAACGGCAGGCTCTGCGCCGCCGCCTGCATGCGCTGGTAATCAGCTTCTTCGCCGTCCAGACGCTCCAGGGCCAAGTCACCGTGCTCGGCCACGAACGTGGCCGTCAGTTGCTGCAGGACTTCTTGGCGGAGGGTGTCGTTTTCGCCGGTTAGGGTGGTTATCACCCCACTATTATGCCAGATCAAGGGAGTTGTACGACATTTCGCTTCGCGCCGCGCCTTAATCTGGTACAAAAGGACAGCATGGCGGATTTGGTAATTGTTTCGAATCGCTTGCCGGTCAGCGTGCGAAAAACTGACGGGCGGTTCGAGTATTACCAGAGCTTAGGCGGGCTGGCGACGGGTCTGGCGAACTATACCAAACGGCCGGGTACGCGGTGGATCGGCTGGCCAGGCATTGCGGTAGATGAGCTGACCGAGGCGGAAAAAGCACAGATTACCCGGGAGCTTAAGAAGCAACGGTGCTACCCGCTATGGCTGACGCAGTCGCAGCTGGATGATTACTATGGCGGCTACAGCAACAGCGTACTGTGGCCGCTGTTCCACGATCTGCCGGTGGGCACACAGCGGCGCAAATGGTGGCGGGCGTACCGCCAAGTGAATGAGCTGTTTGCCGCAGAGACACTGCGGCTCAGCCGAGCTGGCGACACCATATGGGTGCATGATTACCAGCTAGCGCTGATGCCCGAGCTGCTGCGGCGAGAGCAGCGAGAGGCGCGCATCGGCTACTTTTTGCACATTCCCTTCCCGCCGGTGAAGATATTCGAGAGCTTAAGCGAGGCTAAGCGGCTGCTCGGCGGCATGCTGGGAGCGGATCTGGCGGGATTCCACACGGGAACGTACGCACGGAACTTTTTGCAGGCCTGCGACCGGTTGCTGAGCACCGGACAGCAGCATGATTTTGTGCACGTCGGCGCGCGCACTGTGCGCGTGACCGAGTTCCCCATGGGCATTGACTATGCCCGGTTTGCCGAAGCCACGCGCCAGCCGCAGAACGCCGCTCGCTTGCGCGAGCTACAGGCCCGCTACCGTGGGCAACGCGTGATCCTGACCGTGGACCGGCTGGACCCCAGCAAAGGGCTGCCGGAACGGCTGCAAGCCTACGCGCAGCTGCTGCGCGAACGGCCGGCCTTGCGCGGGCAGATCACCATGGTGATGATCGTCGCGCCGTCGCGCACCGACCTGCCGGAGTACCGGGCGCTCAAGCGGCAGCTGGACCGATTGCTGCGTGACATCTTGCGCGAATTCGGCACGGCCGACTGGCAGCCAGTCGACTTTATCTACGAAGCAGTGCCGCTCGAAACGGTGACGCTGTATTACCGCATCGCGGATGTGGCGTTCATTACGCCTTTGCGGGACGGCATGAATCTGGTGGCCAAAGAGTACCTGGCCAGCCGGCCGTCAGGCAGCGGCGCGCTGATCCTAAGCGAGACGGCCGGAGCGGCCGAAGAACTACAGGACGCCATTCAGGTGAATCCGACGCGGCCAGCCGAACTGGTGCGGGCCTTGAGCCGCGCGCTCGATCTGCCGCGCAGCGAACTGAGCAGCCAGGTCCGGCGCATGCAGCGGCACATCCAGCAGTTCACCGTACAGCAGTGGGCCGCCAGCTTTATGGACGCCCTGCACCGCCCGATTTCCCTACCCCGCGTGCCGGCGCGGGCGCTGACTGAGCGGCGCGCCGACACCATGCTGGCCGATTACCGCCGTGCCGGCAAGCGCCTGCTGCTGCTCGATTACGATGGCACGCTGCGTTCGTTCGTGAACGACCCGATGGCCGCCAAACCCACTCCCGAGATCCGCCGCCTGCTGCGCCGTCTGGGCAGCAATCCGGCCAACGACGTGGTAATCGTAACCGGCCGGGGGCGCGAAAATGTGCTCAATTGGTTCGGCCGGCTGCCGCTGGCCCTGGCCGCTGAACATGGCGCTTACTTCCGCCGTAAGGGCGGCAAACACTGGCACCGTACCAGTACGGTTAGCGATGAGTGGAAGCGGCCGGTGCTTGACTTGTTCAACTACTACGCCAACGTCACGCCCGGTGCACTGGTGGAACAAAAACGTGCCGCCACCGTCTGGCACTACCGCGCGGCTACGCCCTACAACGCGCAAAAAAGCCTGGTGGGCCTGCGGCGACTCATCCGGCCAATCGCCAAGCGCTATGGCCTAACCGTCAAGGAGGGCAACAAGATCCTGGAGGTCCACCCCCGCGACATCAGCAAAGGCCGCGCCGCCGAAGAGTGGCTGATCCACGACCACGACTTTGTGTTGGCCATCGGCGACGACCGGACCGACGAAGACATGTTCGCCGTGCTGCCGCCGACGGCGTATAGCATCAAAGTGGGGCGCGGGGTTACGGCGGCACGGTTCCGGGTGAAGGATGTGGCAGCAGTGTTGGAGCTGTTGGGACGGTTCTGATAGATGCACGGAGCCGGTACACTAGCTACGCTGCTACCTCTGACGCCTTTCGCAGCAGCCATTCTACATGCTCTGCTAGCCTCTCCTTTTTGCTCGATTCATGCATATCAACTACACCTGGACGCAACCCAACAGCATCACAGGCCTCAATCACATCATCCTTGTGCTGCTCCAATCGACCGAATAGTAATTTGACCTTGGGCTTGCGGCTGACACCGTCTTGTTTTGACGCATCTAGTACCTCCAGGCCTATATCTTTGGCTATATTACGAGCAGCCAAGGCGCGAAGCCTGAACCACTCTTCGCGTTGATCGCTATAAGACCGTTCTGTGTCTTTGCTCATAACGGTCATAAGCGCTTCAGTCTGCAAAGCATCCAGATCCGCATGCTCGACCCTGACCCCTTTCAGTTCTGCCCGTCCCACAGCATAGTCGAACGCAGTTAGCTTGTAGTCATCTCGAGCCCTATCCAAACGACGTCTAACCTCAGATCGTGCTACTTCTTCTGGGGTGCCACGGTCTATATATTGTTGCACTAACCGAGTGAGCGAGCCGTCACTATCACCATACAGACCGTTAAAGTTATGGCCCTCAACGCACAGTACATCACCCGGCTCCATATCTTCTACAAACTCGGCGGCCTCTGTATATTCCCGCTGCGTAGGCCAATCCCAAGATTCTATCTTCTTAGGGCTCAGATGCTCGAAATCTTCGGGTTTTTGCGCTCGCCCATGTGTGCCAAACCCCACGCTAAAATCAATCTGCTCATTCAGCCGTTCAGCATCTTCACTCGACAGCCTGTCGGTGTGATACCGCAAGGACAGTCCACCAATTTCCGCCAGCGCTTGGTGGTGGTAGGCCATTGGTACGAGTTCTGCGTTTTTGTGTTCGGGCATACACATAAACACTAGCAAAATATTGCTGTTTTGTCAAGGTGGTTGTGCTTATTGCACTACTCTTCGGTTGGCGTCTCGCGCTGCGGGACGTCTTCGACAGGTTCTTCGGTATCGCGGGTTACAAATCGTTGCATACTTGTAGTGTAGCCCATGCACCCCTGTGCGTAAAGATCAGCACCAGATTGATTTACATTTGCTGGCCAGCTGGCTAGACTGATGGGATGACCGTGGAGATTATGGTATGAGACTGCACACGATGGACGACGTCTACCGCACGCTGGACGGCTATGTGCCGCAAAACGTTGGCATGTTTGGCAACTACAATCTGGACCGCATGCGGGCCCTGATGGATGCCCTTGGCAATCCGCAGGATATGGTGAAGGTGGTGCAGATTGCCGGCTCTTCCGGCAAGACATCCACCTGCTACTTCATCCGGGCTCTGTTGCAACAAGCTGGGCGGCAGACCGGTTTGACCGTGTCGCCGCATGTGATTACCGTCAAAGAGCGCGCCCAGATTGACGGCACGGTGCTGCCAGACGACGAATACATTGCGTACTTCAGCCGGTGCGCGGATCTGGTCCGGGCCAGCGGCATTAAACCAACGTATTTTGAGCTGCTGATGGCTTTTGCCTACTGGCTGTTTGCCGAGGTGCAGGTGGACTACGCTGTGGTGGAAACGGGCCTGGGCGGGCTGCTGGACGGGTCGAACGTGGTCACACGGGCCGACAAGCTGTGTGTACTGGCCGACATCGGGCTGGACCACACGACCATTCTGGGCCGCACGCTGCCGGAGATCGCTGCCCAAAAAGCCGGCATTATCCAGCCGGGCAACCACGCCGTGGCCCAAGTGCAAGACAAAGAGGTGCTGGAGGTGTTCCGACGGCGGGCCGAAAAGCAGCATGGCAGCCTGGAGCTGGCCGGCGAGACGGCAACTGGTGCCGATGCACTGCCCGCCTTCCAGCAGCGCAACTGGCGGCTGGCCTGCACCGCCTACCACTACCTGCAACAGCGCGATGGTCTGCCAGAGCTGACGCCCGCACAGTACGCCGCGGCTGCGCAGCAAGTACCGCCGGGCCGGATGGAAGTGTTTACCGTGGGCCGCAAGACGATCATCCTGGACAGTGCGCACAACCCGCAAAAAATCAAAGCGTTTGTGGAGACCTTGGCCGACCGTGGTATTACGTCCGCACCAGTCCTGACGACGTTCCTGGGCGCCCCGGGCACCAAGATCATTGGCAATTTACGCGGCCTGCAGCCGCTTGCCACCGAGCTGCTTATTCCCAACTGTAAAGTGGTGCAGGATATGGCGCGGACTTCGGTGCACGGGCCCATTATGGCCGAAAAGGCCCGTGCCGTCGGCATCGCGAACGTACGCGTGCAGGACAGCGTACGGCAAGCTGTCGACAGCCTGCTGGCACTGCCTGGCGACGTTGGCGTGGTGGTTGGCTCGCTGTATTTGGTATCGTTGGTTCGTCCACTGTTATTGCAAGCAGGAGCGGAGAGATGAGGATAACGATGGTTGACGCGATGTCGGTTGACGGCAGGATCGCCGCCGGCGATGTCGGTTCAGCGCAAACCTGGATATCGACCGAGGACGACATGCGCTTTCGGGCCCTGCGCCGGTCGTACGACACCGTCATTATGGGCCGCAAGACGTATGACGCGGTACAGCCCAGCCCGAACGTCAACCGGCTGAAGGTCGTGCTCACCCGCCGCCCGGCAGATTATGCAGCACAGACACACCCAGGTACGCTTGAGTTTACTGATGAGGCCGCGCCGGTGCTCATAGAGTCTTTGCGGACCCGTGGTCGCCAAAACGTACTGATTTACGGCGGCGGCGAGATCAACCGCCTCTTCCTGGAGCATGGACTCGTCGACGATCTGTTTTTGACTGTCGAGCCCGTGCTACTGGGCCAGGGAGCCCGTTTAGTCTCTGGTGGCGATGCCCTAGGAACGGGCCTAATCCTGCAGTCCGTGGAACAGTTGAATGACCGCGGCACGCTGTTGCTGCACTATGTAGTTGAAGGATCTAAGGATTAGTTTGGCAACACCTGCTCCCGCGGGCAGATATGTGTACCGCGACCCGCAACGCGCAGCTTGATAATAATCGTGCCGCAACGCGGACAAGCCTGCCCTTCGCGGCGGAAGACGCGAGCGAAGCTGAGGTAGCTGCCGCGTTTGCCTTCGGCGTTAACGTAGTTGCGGTCGGACGAGCCGCCTTTTTGGATGGCCAGATTCAGAACATAGCGCAGCTCGGTATGTAAGGTGTGTAATTTTTGCACGGGTATATCCGCCACGCGGGTGGCCGGGTGGAGTTTGGCGCCCCACAGCGATTCATCGGCGTAGATGTTGCCGACGCCGGCGACAACCGTTTGGTCGAGCAACGCGGCTTTGATGCTGGTGTTTTGGCGCCAGTGCAGCCGTGCCGCAAATTGTTCGGGCGTGAAGTCGGCCTCGAGCGGTTCTGGCCCTACTTTACGCATAAAATCGATGTTCGGCACCTCGGCTGTGGGCAGCAAGCGCACCCAACCGAACTTGCGCTGATCGTTGAAGAACAGGCGGCTGCCGTCGGCGAACGTGAACACTACGCGCGTGGATTTGTCCGGCAGTTCGCCCACCAGGCTGTCGCTGGGATGCCCTGCCCCAAAGCGCGCCGTCGGGCTGCGAAACACCAGCTGGCCAGTCATTTTAAGATGGATCACTAGCGAGTAGCCGGTGTCGAGGTCGATCATTAGCAACTTAG
>CAZRWV010000015.1:0-13211 GCA_964603965.1 uncultured Candidatus Saccharibacteria bacterium | reverse complement strand
AAAAGCCCGGCTGCAGATCATCCGCATGCTCGCCCCCGACCCCAACCTGCTCATCCTCGACGAGCCCACCAACCACTTGGATCTGCCGTCGATCGAGGAGCTAGAGGACGCGCTGCGCGGCTACCACGGCTACCACGGCGCGCTGCTGTACATCAGCCACGACAGCTACTTTGCCAAGCATGTGGGCGGCAACGAAGTTACACTGAAACCGCCGGCCAGCAGCCAGCTATCGAGCTCTTAGACTTACCTGCAGCGAATATCCGAGCACGTTCGCCAACCGCTCCAAGAATTCAAGCGAGGGCCTGGTTTTAGCATTCTCCACACGGGATATGACAGACTGCTTTGTGTGCAGCTTAGCAGCAAGCTCCTTCTGCGACAGCCCCTTGGTCAAGCGTGCCTCCAGCACAGCCCGGGCCACTTCGTACTCAATTGCAGTCTGCTCCATAGCCACCTGCACGCCAGGCTTAGCCAGCAGCTTTCGCTCCAGCTCATCCCAGTTCTTACTTGCCGGCTGTATAGTTTTCATACCGTCATAATATCACAGTACTGCTATATTTTGCAAGGGTTATTGGCGTGCGCGGTAATCACGCAGCCGATCTTGAGCCACTTTTAGCTCCTTTTTCGGCGTGGTGAATGCCTTTTTCTTAAAGCCGTGCAGTAGCAGGAAAGACCGTTGCTCGACCGCTACATAGAATACACGAATATTGTCACTGCCTAATATCCTCAGCTCCCATAGATCGGTGCCGGTTAACTTCTTGACATGGGACCCGCCGAGCCTGACGTTATATTCTTTGAGCAGCCGGACAGTGTTGATAACCTTGGACTGCGCTACGTCGTCCAGACCCAAAATGAAATCCTCCACTGGGCTGGAGCCGCCCGTCGTCACATAGTACCGCACCGTCCATTTATCCATCAGTTTGCATTATATCCCACGGAATGTCGCAAGCATACGCGCGTGCTAGAATATGCCCATGAAGATTGGTCCCGCTGCAACTCCTCCGGAATTTATCTATTTTGACCTCGGCGGCGTTGCCATCGTAGACTTTAGTGGCACCGACAGCTGGCTACAGCTCAAGGCAGAACTGGGTGTGACCCAAGAGACAGACGAGGCGTTTGAACGCATCTGGGCTGACTTTGAACCACAGGTCGTTATCGGCCGTGATGTGGAGGAACTACTACCCATCATTCGCAGTGAGTTGAGCCTAAACATCCCGAACGATTATTCCCTGCTCAACGGCTTCGTAAGCCGCTTCCATCCTAACCCCGCCATCTGGCCAGCTATTCAGCTTGCAAGGAGCAGACGCGCATTGGCATGCTCACCAACGCTTATCCCGGCCAAGTCGCAACAATTCGGTTGGCAGACCTGGCACTACGATTCATCTGACCATACTGCCAGCAGCCGACGGCTGGAAGTGCATCTTCAGGAGCTGTTCGGCTTACATACCGCGCCGCTTGGCTAGCATAAGCATTCGTGGTATAATTAGCGGCGATTAGAGGTTGACCGGAGAGTTTTTGCTATGCCGTTGTCCCCCAACCGAGCCGCTGCACAGATCGAGGCGGAACATCCTGCTATTGCCGATACGTTCGGAGCGCTGAGCGCGGCCGGCATTGGCTTTGTAATCATCGGCAGTCACCACGCTGAATGGGCCGCTCGCCGCTGCGGCCGCAAACTACCCAAACCGGACGATTGGGACATTATGGTACTGCCAGAGCACTTCCAGGAGGCGGTCGCCATCACCGGCGCCACGGTCAGGCGCGTACGCGTTGCCAGCCGCACCGGTGATGGACTGCCACTGCACTACACCGCTCACGAAGCACGGGCTGACGTCGCCGGCACGATTCTGTAATTTATACATTTCCCTCTTGGCGTACACATCGGCAGCAAACACTTCAAGACCGGCCTGACGCCGGAGGGGTTGCAGGCTTCCGCAGCCTCACGCCACGGTCGGTTGCCCTTTGCTCATCCTGCGCTCGCTGCCGAGATCTACATCCTGCGCCAGGCCGATGCCGCGCAGGGCAAGCACGACTTTGCCCGCGCCACGGCCATTCGGGCCGCCGCAATCCTTGACGCACACACGATACACCCCGATACCTATACCGTTATTCGTACTGCCGAAACCGGCTGGGACGTGCGGATGCACGCCTTTGATGCCCGGGTCAACGCGGCTGCCATGAGACACGCGAAGCGCATCGGGCCGACTATCGTTCCATCCGGTCAACCAGTCTTGGCTACCGCCTAAGAGCTAACTCACTAACACCGTACTAAACGGCACGCGGCGTCGTCGCATGTCTTCGACGGCATGATCGATGTCGGCCATTGGGTACGCCGCCACCTCGGCAGTAATGTGATGCTCGGCAGCAAACTCGAGCATACCGGTCATATCGGCACGACTGCCAATGTAACCGCCCTGTATACGCCGTGCCGCAAAGTCAGCCAGAGCGTCGGCGGGGACCGTGATAGGGTTAGACGGCAAGCCAACCACACCAAGTGCGCCATCGGGCTTAAGGGCGCGCACGTACGCCGGCCAGTCAGCCTCACCGGAAGATGTCACGATAACGGCGTCATATGCCAACTCCGGCAGCGGTTCAGCCGCATCAAGCACGTTGTCGACCCCGAATTCACGCAGTTTGGCCAACCGATCGCCCCGCCCCGTCTGCACGCTTACCCGGCAACCAAGCGCGTGCAAAAACTTCACCGCCAGATGCCCCAGGCTGCCAATACCAACTACGCAGACATCCATGCCAGGTTGCACACTCACGCGTTGCAGCAACGAGAACACCGTTAGCCCAGCGCATAGCAGTGGCGTCGCCTCTGGCCCCTGCAGGCCCTGTGGCAGCGCAAAGGCAAACCGTTCATTAACGACTAGCGTATCGCCCATACCGCCTGGTGCATGCAGCGGGATCACCTTTTGCTGCCGACAGAACTGTTCATGACCCGCCTGGCAATACTCGCACGCAAAACACGCATCCACTTGGTATCCGACGCCCACTACCTCACCGACCTGCCGCCCGGTGCCGTTCGCGTCACGAATTGTACCGATTATCTCCAGACCCGGCACCAGCGGGAACGGCGAACCACCCCACTTGTCATCGATGAAGCCGATGTCACCCCGCGTTAGGCTGCATGACTGCACATCAACCACTATCTGTCCCGGCCCCAGTGATAACGTACGATCTTGCAGTTCCAGCTTTGCCCCAGCCGCAGGAGCACTCCATAGGTGCGCAGTAATGTCACTCATGCCGGCATTGTAGCACGGCCCACAGCGAAAGGCCCGCCACACCCTCTTGCGTATTGGCCCGCCGCACCGTACAGTGAGTATATTAAGCATAACCGGAGATAAAGACATGAGTGGCATACTCGACACTGTAGAAACCAAACTAAACGACCTGTTCGGCAAAAAGGCGCCCAAGCTGCCGGACAACGGCAAAAACATGCTCGTGCAATGGATGCCGATCATCGCCCTGGTCGTGGGACTGGGCAGCCTGTGGTCGGCATACAACCTGTGGCACTGGGCGCACGTGGCCAGCAGTTTGACCGATTACGCGCAAGTACTTTGCAATTCCTACAGCGTCAGCGGCTGTGGCGGCGTCTCCCACTATTCGTTATGGCTGTGGCTGGGCGTGGCCTTTGTGGCCGCCGAAGGCGTGCTCTACCTGCTGGCCTACCCGGGCCTGAAGGCACACAGCAAGGCCGGCTGGAACTACCTGTTCTACGGCGCGCTACTAAACGTGCTGTACGCAGTCGTCAGCCTGTTTACCGACTATAACTCCGGCACAACGTTTGTTGGCTCACTGATCGGCTCGGCCATCGGCTTCTACTTCTTGTTCCAGATCCGCGGCTCGTACTTGGGCAAACGCACCGCTGGTGCGCACAAAGCCTAAAAATCCTACAGCGTACTTCCCACGCCCCGCGCTACAGTGAACCCTGCGAGCAGTGACAAACATGGCAGGAAGGAGGGCGCACCATGGGAAAGTGGAGGATAAAGGGGCCAACAACACGGCTCAATAACATCTTTGTGCGCGATGTGCCCACGCTGCCGGACGCCGCCCGATTGGCGATTGCGGCTTGGCTGCCGATGTTTACCCTGATACTGGCCCCGCTTGCATTCTTGCAGGCCTGGGGCGTGTGGCACTGGGCGCAAGCCGAACGCGTCGACACGCTGCACGGCGTCTGCAACGCCTACAGTGTGAGCGGCTGCGGCAACGCCGCGGCCATCGAGCAGTTTTCGTGGTGGCTGTGGGGCGGCATCGGCATCAGTTGCCTGCAAGGCCTGGCCTATCTGCTGGCCTACCGCGGGCTGGCGCGGCGACGGCGCGGCGGGTGGCGCTGGATGTATCTGGCCGCCCTGCTTAATCCGTTGTTTGTAATAGATAGTGCCCTGAGCGGCTTCGGCTCGATTATTACCCTGCGCTTCTGGTCCGGCATCGCCGGCGCGCTAATTGCCTTCTACCTGCTCTTCCAAATCCGTGAATTATACCCTACAAAACGCCAGCTAGCGGCTACCGCCCCTGCCGCACAAACGTCCAAAACTAACGGACGTGGGGACGGCAACACCCTGTAACCCAGGCGCTGCCCGGCGCAAAGCCCGAGCGCGAAGCGCGCCTGGATTGCAGGGTGTTGCCAGTCTACTGTCTAGCACTTTTGAACAGTCGCGCGAACAGGAGCAATTCGTCGAACGCTTTTTGCAGATTGGCCTGGTACCGCTCTTGATGCTCGGGCTTCAAAGCACCCGATTCGTCGAACAAGTCTTGGACATGAGGGAAGTACAGCTCAGTTTTAATGATCGGCATACCCATGGTATGCACCACGTGTAATAGCGCCTCGCACACCCGCACGCCACCCCATGGGCCACTGCTTGCCCCGCTTAAGCCCACCGGCTTGTGGTAATAGTTGTCGTATTCGCTGTCCAGCATGCGCTTGAGCGAACCCGGTATGCTGTGGTTGTACTCCGGCGTGACGATGTAAAACGCATCGGCCCGCGCGGTGAGTTCGCTGTAGCGCGGATCGCGCGTGTCGTCGTTGTCGCCATCGTGCGGGAAGTTGAATTCCGCCGGGTCCGCAAACAACACCTCCACGTTCGGCAGTTGCCGCGCAAAGTCAGCCACATAGCGCGCCGCGTTGATAGACAGCCGCCCCTCGCGGCTCGTTCCAGCCAATACCGCCACTACCAACTTGTCGTCCACGTCCACGTCCGCCTCCTCTTGTTGTATAGCCTTTATTCTGCGCTTCGGTTGGGCCCGCGGTCAACTCGAAACAACTGTTCGAGGTTCGCCGCAATGCGAGCCAGGTCGATTAGGTCGCCGTCGTATGCCACATAGTCCGGCAGCCATGTGGGATCGAACTTATTTTTGAACTGCTCCAATCCCTGCGCCGAAAAGCGGTTAGCGCTCACGCGGCGCAGCAAGCGGGCAAGTTCGTTGTCGACCTGAGCGAGGGGCACAAAACCCAGGTTGAATCCGGTAAAACGCGTACCGTTTAAGCGCTCGATGGCATGCATCAGCAGCACCGGCATGGCGCCGTCTTGGTCTGGCAGATAGCGGATCAAATCGACGCTCGCCTGGCGCACACCACCAAACACCGGCAATTCGTTCGCAAAGGCGATCAGCCGGCCAGCGGCGTCCCGCAGCGTGTGCACTGCGCAGCCCTGCAGGTACGCATCGTCAAAATAACCCAGTGCGAACCCCTGCTCGCTGCGCCCTTTTTCGCCCAGCCAAACGTCCGAAACGTGGCGTAGTTCGTCCATGATCGCTGCGCTGTGCGGTGGAGCCAGTCGCTCATACTGCCAGCCACTGCGCGCCGCGCGGTTGCGCTGCCAGCGCCACCACTTGGTCCGTGCTGTCGTGTTACAGAATGTGGTTACGTCGATCACCGCACTCGAACCGATCTGCATAGTTTGTAATCCAGCCGCTTCGTATATATCACGCCGTTTGCCGCCGATCACCAGCACACACGCCACCCAGCCATGACTACGCGCAAAGCGCACAAACGCCTGCAACACCGCCAGCCGATCGACATCGGGCGCAATGGGATCGGCCAGAGCAAAGGCAATCCCACCAGCCACTCGATACGCCACCGCGCCGCCCGCTTCTACAAAATACGACTTGTCGTCCGGCCATAGTTTGAAGTAATCTTCGGTGCTGTTGCTGTACCTGCGTAAGAGCCTGGCCATGGCGTTCCTGCCGTATCGCCGGCTGGCTTCCGAACTTGCGATGCTGCGCGGCCGGAACAGACTCCACAGCGTAACCGCGCCCAGGCTAATAGCCAAGGTATGAGTAAGCACACGCAGGCGCGCTTCGGTGCGTTCACTCACACGCTCAGTGTGCGTCGTGAAGACACGGTGCGGATAATCGTATAGATGCGTCACATCACGCAGCAAGTGCGTCCGCTGGCCTGCGACCGTCGCCACCGCCAGCGCCAGCAGCAGCGCCGCCGCCACACCAGCAAGCACCATCCCCACATCGCTCAGCCGCGATGCCCAGGACGGCGCCTGCGTGTTGCGGTCAAAACTGCGCCGCGCATATACCAGCAAGGCCAGCACCACGGTCGACAGCACCACTGCGCCCAAGTGCGGCGTTAGCAAACTGTATTTGATGATCTGCGAATACACCAGCACAATCGCCAGCCACAGCGCCGGACGCTCGCCGCGCAGCAAATGCCGCGCCACATACAGCAGCAGCACGCCCACGATAATGCCGTGCTGTTCCAGCAGCAGACCAGCCAGTCGCAGCCCCCGAACGTGCACCTCCTGCACAAAGTGCAGATGCGGCAGAGCAGTCGTAATTGCCAACACACCCGCAAGCACCGCCCACACTCCGGCAGCCAGCCGCACCGCCCGTCCCGGCCCAGCACGCTCCGGCAGCGGCGCATAGCCGTCCACCAGCCAACCCAGCCAAACAATAACCATCGTTTCGTAAATATACTGCAGCACTACCTCGGCCTGGTTGGACACCACTCCCGCCAGCAGCAACAGTCCCGCACAAACCTGGAACACCACAAACGCCACACTGGCCGCCCGCCGCCGGCGCAGTGCATCGGCCACGCTCAGCGCCGCCACCACGCCGCCCAGCAGAATCGTTTCGCCGTCGTGCACACCGCTAATCGCCGTCGCTACCACGCTGCACGCTTGATGTCCAATGTAGCAAGTATCCGGGAACAAGCCGTCAACTGCAGCCAGCAGCGCGGCCACAGCCACCATGCCGCCAACCCATCGCGAACGCCTCCACACACCGAACCGCCAAACGGCCAACAATAGCAGCAACGCCGCACTCACATCGCCAATGCGAAACACCACGCCGCTGCGCAGCGCCTCGTCGTTGCTAATCAGCCGGAGTGTCCCGTACTGTTCATGTGCCAGCGACGGCGCCACCAGCCAGCTCAGGCCAATCAGGATGTATACGGGGAACCACAGCCGTGCGAGCGCCATGTCAAAACGACGCCCCGCCATGCGTGTCACTGCTCTAGCCTGCCGATGTCGTCGTGGTTGAGACCGTAATAATGCGCAATCTCGTGCCACAACGTGTGCCGGATAGCTTCTTGCAATTCCCGCAAATCGCTTGCCTGTCCAAGCAAGGGGAGTTTGAAAAGCGTAATGCGGTCGGGCAGGAGAGTAGGGCGGCCTTGGCGATGGGCCAGGGGGATACCTTCGTACAAACCAAGCAGGGTGCCGCGGCCGGGTTTGACGCCGGCATGCGCCAGCTGCTCGCGCGTGGGCTCGTCGGCCATCAGAATGGCCACGTTTTGCACGCGATCACGATGCATCTGCGGCAGACTGTCAAACGCTTGGTCGATCAAATCCTGAAATTGTGCGTCAGAAATGTTTTCCACAGCGCTTATTGTATCAGACCGCGCCACGCCCGGCCGGCCTTGCAAAAATTTGACTTTGTTACCCTGCTATATTTTTGTATGCAAATTTGCAATTTAGCATAAACGTTGACATCATATATTCTTGTGCTATACTCTCCCCTGTTAGCCGGCTGTGGTAGACAGTGCGGCATTGAGATTTGTTGTGCCGAAATTATAGATCAGATCATAGGAGTTACCAGAGGTGATTATCAAGAAAACATTGCTAGTAGCAGCGGCCGCCAGCCTGAGCATTTTGGGCGTCGGTATATTGACCGCCCCTGCCCACGCCACCGGCCCTGAGTTCACCATCAAATATGAGGTGCAGGACGTGACCATCGGCACCGATTTTGTAGACGCCGACGATGCAGATACGGCACTGCATGCCGCCCCCGGCGACACCATTCAATACCGTGCCACCATCCAGAACAACTCCGCTCCGGACCCGAACGGCAGCAACAATGTGACCCTTATCGTAACCTACCCTAACGGCACACAGGCCGGAGACATCGCCGGAAACGACACTATGACCACGGTGAATGTGAGTATCGCACCCGGCAAACCACTAGTTCAGCTCTGGAAAACCACGGTCACCAGCACCACGGAGGACGACAGCCTGTACTCTGCAATCAGCATCGCCTGCGATCCCGATGTGTGCCCGTACATCTATAACGACCAGAATCAGGAAGACTACTGGAACTCGGCATTCGTAACCGTTGATTCACACGCCGCAGATGCGCCGGCCACAGACGCCACCCCAAGCACCACGACCACTCCCACCGATGATACCCCGCAAACTCCGACCGATAACACCCCGGTCGTAACCACCGACAGCACCAAAACGACTCCGACTCCGGCCGCACCAGAAGCACCCGCCAAGATGCCCAACACCGGCAGCTCAGCCAACATCACCGCCGCTATCGCCGTTCTGGCAGTTGTCGGCGGCTACGTGCTGAACACGCTCCGGCTGCGCCGCAGCGTCCGCTAGCCAGTCGCCACCGTGCGGCGCGGTCTTGTGCGCCGTGGGGTTCGTTGGGCCGGCGTAGCACTGCTAACCATCACTTCTTTGGCACTCGGAAAACCGTTGTAGCCGTGGGTTGCCATAGAGTTACAGTACGCCCCTGCACCGCCGATCAGCACCAGATCACCGATAGCTGCCGACAGCTGCCGCGTGGCCAACACATCAGGATTACCGGGAGCAGGGGTCAATAAGTCGCCTGATTCACAGTTGTGCCCCACTACCACGTATTCTTCTGCCTGCGTAGCACCTTTCCCGATGACGGCGATTGGGTGCTGCGCGCCGTACAGAGCCGGGCGCAGAATGTTGTTCATGCCAACATTAAGTTTGAGAAAGCGGTAGCCATTCGGGCCGGTGTCGACGATGTCGATTACCCGAGCCAGCAGGATGCCTGCATTAGCCACCAGGAATGTACCCGGCTCCAGCTCCAGCCGCAATTTGCGGCCAGTTTCTTGATGGAATCGCTCCAGCTCGCCAGCGATAGCTGGACCGATTGTGGTCATATCGGCGCCATGTTCGTCGTCCATGCGTGCCACTTTAAAGCCGCCGCCCAGATCCAGAATGCTAGCCGTTGGAAATTGTTTAGCCAGCTCCAGGCTGGTCAGGGCCGCTTCATGCCAAACGGCCGGGTCGGTGCCCGCACCGATGTGCGTGTGCAACCGCACTATATTTAGATGGTAGCGATTGGCCAACTCGTGCACGACCGGCACGTACTCGTGCCAAATACCAAAGCTGCTCGTCACTCCACCTACATTCGTTTTGGCCGAATGCCCCGAGCCGATGCCGGGATTGATGCGCACGCTCACATTAGCGGCCGGGAAGCGCTTACCAAACTCCTCCAGTTGGTGCAGGCTGGTGGCCGTAAACTGCACCCCCTGCTCGACTAATTCGTCCAGATTGTGTGCTAATTCCTGAGCCGTTAGCAAAATGTCCTCTGGCGAGCAGCCCTGCGCAATCGCCTGCGCCGCCTCGTAACCTGAGCTGGCGTCGATTTTGACGCCTTCTTCCCGAAGCACCTGCAGTACGCCAGGGTGCGGATTGGCTTTCATGGCATAGCGCACCGTCACACCGTCGAACGCCGGTGCGCCCAGCACTGCACGCGCTTGCTCTTGCAGGCGCTCGCGTGAATAGACGTATAGCGGCGTACCGTGCTCCTGCGCAAGCGCTTCCACCTGCTCGTCCGTGAGGAAGTTCTGTTTAAACATAGCGCCCCCTATGCTTTGGATGTGTGAGAGTGACGGTACAATTCCGGATAGATGTCCTTGGTCGTTTCGTCCACCTCGAAGCGCAGCTGCGGGAACGGCACACCTTCGCGAGCGGTAATGCCCTCAAAGATCCAGAATACGCGTTCGCTAAAGCCTAGGCCGCAAGCCGGTGGCATGCCATATTCCAGCATCTCCACAAAGTCGATGTCCAGCATCATGGCTTCGTCGTCACCAGCGTCGCGCATCTGTTGCTGTTCCATAAAGCGCTGCAGCTGATCGAGCGGATCGTTCAGCTCGCTAAACAAGTTGCAGAGTTCGCTGCCAGCAATCACAACCTGCGCGCGCTGCGTAGTTTCCGGTCGATCAGGATGTGTCTTGGCCAAGGGACTAATGAACGTCGGCGTGTTGATGAGCCAGACCGGCCCGGCCACGGTTGCTCGCACCTTTTTCCAAAGTTTGTCGATGCCGCGCGATTTGTTTTCGGTCTGCTCGACTTCTAGACCGTTGTCTTTGAGTGCTTGTTTGACTTGGTCGAGCGTGCAGTTGAACGGGTCGATTCCATAGTGCTTTTGAATGACCTCGGCGTAGTCCCAACGCTCCCAATCTCTGCTGAGGTCGACATCGAATGCCCCCAGCCTGAACTGCAGCGTGCCGAACGTTTCTTGCAGTACGTATTTAAATAGTTCTTCTTGGAGCTGGATGCCATCTTGCCAGTCGGCGTAAGCCCAGTACCATTCCATGGCGACGTGCTCTGGCAGATGCTCGTCACTGTAGTTTTCGTTGCGGAAGCGGGCGCCCACATCGTAGACTTTTTCGAATCCGGCGCCCAACAAGCGCTTGAGTGGCAGCTCGTGGCTGATGCGCAGATAAAAATCGCTGTCCAGAGCGTCCATATGCGTCACAAACGGGTTGGCATCGGCGCCGCCGGTGGTGTGTTCCAGCACCGGAATATTCACCTCCGTAAAACCGCGGTCGTCCAGGAACTTGCGCGTGGCCTGCCAGAACTTGGCGCGACGGATAAACCGTTCGCGCACCTCCGGATTGACATTCATGTCGATGTAACGGCGGCGGAAGCGCTCTTCTTTGTTCGTAAAGCCTTCTTGCTGGCTGGGCATAGGCCGGAGCGCTTTGCCGATCAGGCGGAGTTCGTGGACCATCACCGACATCTCGCCGGTCTGGGTACGGCCGACGGTACCGTGGGCCTCCACAAAGTCGCCGCTATCGAGCAGCGGCAGTTGTTCGATGCCTAGCCGGCCGGTAGCTGCATCCAGCGCAGCCACGTCGCCCTCGCGCAAAAACAGTTGCACTTCCCCGCTCTGGTCACGGATGACGATAAAGGCGATCTTGCCAAATTTGCGGATGTGCTGCACGCGGCCCACCACGCTTACCTCTTGGTTTTGCAGTTCGTCGAACTTGCCAGTAATGTCGGCCACGTTGTGCGTGCGCTTACTCTGGGCTGGGTACGGGTTGACACCAAGTTGCTTTAGGTCGTTCAGCTTGCGCAGCCGCTCGTCGCGATAATCTTTGAGTGTTGCCATGGTACGCTTGATTATATCTGTTGCGATGTATATGCACAAGAAAAGCTTGGTTCCCAGGTTATGCTGCGCTACGGCTATAGCACAAAATACTTGCCAGACGGGTGCAATGTTTGCCAGAATAGAGCAGATACGTGGCGAGGGAAAACCATAACGAACTGGAGGTGACATGGAACGCGGCAATCCTGCTGAGCAATATTCGTTTGAAAAAAGACACACGGTAGAGGAAGCGCTGCGCTTGGCAGAGGCGGGAGAGCAAGTAGAAGTAGCCGTTACGGGGCGCGTAATGCGCTTGCGCGGCCAAGGCGGCATACTGTTTGCAGACATACGTGACCGTACTGGCGACGTGCAGATTGTTGGGAACAGCGAGACGACACCCGAGCTTGACAGTCTCCAGTCATCGAAGATCGGTGACATACTCGGTGTTACAGGTGTTACAGGTGTTACGAGGCGCGGCGCGCCGAGCGTGTTCGTTACGGACTGGAGGCGGTTGGCCAGCCCCGACATCGGCCTCCCGTCCACGCTTAAGGGCTTTACCGACCCCGAGCTCAGGGCACGGCAACGGCACCTAGATATGATCATGAACCCTTTATCGCTGCAGCGTCTGGAAACCAGGAGCCGCATGGTAGCAAAAATCAGAGAGTTCATGCACGAACACGGCTTCTTGGAGGTCGAAACCCCTATCCTGCAACCCGAGGCGGGCGGCGCGCATGCCCGACCATTCACCACACACCACAACGCGTTGGGCCAAGACATGACACTTCGCATTGCGCCGGAGCTGTTCCTGAAGCGACTTATTGTCGGCGGCATGGAACGCATCTTCGAGATCGGCAAAGACTTCCGCAACGAGGGTATATCAACACGGCACAACCCCGAATTCACCATGATGGAGGCTTATGCGGCCTACCAGGACCACAACTATCAGATGGACCTGACCGAGGAGCTCGTATGTGCCCTGGCTATACACCTACACGGAACGGACCAGATCACCTACCAAGGCAGACCAGTCGACCTATCCAGGTGGGAACGCAAGACCATGGATGAACTAGTGGGTAAAGCAATCGGCAGCAAAATAAGCATCGATACCCGCTTGTCGCGCATGCGCAAACTCTGCGAGACACATGGTGTAGCGTTCGACGAGCAAGATGACCCCGGCGTGTTACTACTTGGCCTGTACGAAAAACTGGTCGAAAGCCAACTGTGGGGACCTATATTCGTAACAGACTATCCCACGTCGGTATCGCCACTGGCGCGCGACCATCGCAAACGCCCGGGCTACACTGAACGCTTCGAAGGTATTGTGGCCGGCCGTGAGTTATGCAACGGCTATACCGAGCTCAACAATGCGCGCATTCAGCACGAACGCTTCTTGGCTCAAGCATTGCTCAGCGAACGTGGCGACGAGGAAGCGATGCCTGTCGATAGTGACTACGTACGTGCACTGCGCGCCGCTATGCCGCCAACCGCAGGCCTAGGTATCGGTATCGACCGCTTAGCCATGCTGATGACCGATGCTGCGTCCATACGCGACGTCATCGCCTTCCCCACACTGCGTCGGGAAATCGTACCAATGCAGTACTAAAACTAAAAGCGGGCGCAGCCTCGGCTGCGCC
>CAZRWV010000014.1:0-13389 GCA_964603965.1 uncultured Candidatus Saccharibacteria bacterium | reverse complement strand
GTTTCTACGGGGCGGCGGCGTGGCTTCAGGGTTGCTAGTTCGCCCGTTCCGCGCAGTTAATATGGGCACGTCACTAGTCAAGAAAGGTGCGCCTCCGGCAGCTCGTCCCAAGCGGATGTATAACGTGGGCTCATTAGGCGCTTGCGCGGCTGCCAAGATTGGCTGAGGTCTTCGGCCGCGAAGCGGAGCGTGCCCTTGCCATGTCGTAGGTTGATGGCGTCCAGCGCTTTTAGCCTGCGAGTCGACTTGTGATGGGCTGTGGTGTCTACTGTGCCGAGTAGATCGGTCTGCAGGCCGGTTTCGGGCACAAAGTCGCAGAGCAGTACATCGGCGCGGTGGTAGTCCAGGCCGCTGCGCCAGTTGGCCGACAGGCGGCGCACCAGCTGGCTGGTAATGGTGCCCGTGTCGGCCGTGGGGGTGTAAAACAGGACCTCCTCGGTGATCTTTTGGTAGCCCGGCCGGTGGCGGTTGGTACGGAGCGCAATGGCGGCCCGGCGGGCCAGCTGGTGCTCGCGGCGCAGCGCGGCTGCCGCCCGGGCGGCCAGACTGGCAATGGCCGCCTCGATAACGTGGAATTCGTGCGTGTCTTCGCCAAACTGTCGCCCACGCGTGACCATCTGCTGCGGCTTGTGCGCACGCTGCAGCGGAAAACAGTTGGCGCCGTTCAGCTCGGCTACCATCTGCCTGCCGCGGATGCCCATGAGCTGCTGAGCCAGGTGCGGACTGAGGTGGCGCAGGTCCAGTGCGGTGTGAATACCTTCGGCCTTGAGCCGCGGCGTTAGCCGCCAGCCTACACCCCAGATGTCGCTGACCGGTACTTGTGCCAGGTAGCGGTCGGTGGCTGTGCCCTGCTCGGTCAGATCGAGTGCCCCGGCTAGTGCGGGCACTTTTTTGGCGCGGTCGCTGGCGAGCTTGGCTAGCGTTTTGCTGCCGGCGATGCCGATGCTGACCGGTACGCCCACATGCTGCAACACATGGGCGCGTACCATGTGGCCCCAGGCGGTGTAGTCGCCGACGGCTAGTTCGGACAGGTCCAGAAAGGATTCGTCGATGCTATAGACCTCGATGTGCGGCGTGATGCTGGCCAGCAGGTTGGTGATGCGTTCGCTGATGTCGCCGTAGAGTTCGAAGTTGGCGCTAAAGGCGACGACGCCGTGCTGGCGAAAGAAGTCACGGAACTGAAAGTGAGGTGCACCCATGGGGATGCCAAGGTCCTTCGCTTCTTGCGAGCGGCTGACGGCGCAGCCGTCGTTGCTACTAAGCACTACCACCGGCCGGCCCTCCAGATCCGGCCGGAACAGCCGCTCGCAGCTGACGAAGAAGTTGTTGCAATCGATTAGGGCGTACATTCTAGGGTTCTGCAATCTCCGACGATTCGCCGAACTGATGAATGATGGTAGTAACGGTGCCCCAGGCATTGAGTGGGACGGTGTGCTGAAAGCGGCTGAGGCCGAACTCGCCGCTGGGCTGCCACCAGACCACCAGGTTGCCATCCTTGGGCACAGGGGCGCGGTCGATGATGGCAATGTCACCATCGAACACGCCGTAGCGATGCCAGTTGTGCCCGCGGACGCGGAAGAAATAGGTGCTGCTGGGGTGGCGCACCAGCAGCTTGTCTAGGCTGAGCGGTATGCCTGCCCGCTCAGCTGCGGCGTTTGGAAAGCCGGCGTGGACGGCTACGCTGGTGCCAGTGCTGGTACTGGCGCTGTAGGCCCGCTCGGTGTCTAGTTCATCCACAGTGCGCCCCCTTGCCACCAGACACGCAGGTCGTCGGCGTCGTGGAACGTGGCCGGCAGACGCGGCCTGCGGCGGCGGTTCTGCTCGGGGTCGAATGGTGTGCGTACCGATACGGCACGGGCGCCCGGGAAATATTTGCGGATCAGGTCCAAGTCTTCCTCGAGGTATACGCGCTTCATTACAAAGCTCCTTTCATGGCCAGCAGCGTCCAGCCGCTGCCGTCTTGCTGCAAGCGGTACGTGAGGCCATCGGGGGCGCTCATGTCGAACAGTTTGATTGCTTCGGCACCGCGTTGTACCAGGTAGCGTAGCCCGCTGGCGAACGTGACGGCCTGGCCGCCGTATTCGATCTGGCGCGGGAAGGTTTTCATTTCGCGGCCGGTGAAGTAGTACGCGCTGACGTTTACGGGCGTGTTGATAGCTTGAGTCATAAGAAGTCTCCTACAATTTGAGATTAATAAAGAGATCCGAGTAACTGATAACAGGTCGGGAACGGAGATAAATCGAGGGTTTTGTGATTGCAGCGTGCCGTTCGCAGGCTGTAACCCGTTTAAAAACCTTTGTTGTAGGAGTGGCGCACAGTGACCGAAGTATGATTGCCAATGTATAAGTCTGCGAGGTAAAGACGGCCGTAAAGCTGCCAGTCCTCACATGGCTGATATCAACTATACGCTGGTGCTTATGGCAAGCAAGCCGTAGTTTTTACCACGGCTCGACCGGATATGCTAGGCGCCGTAGTGTGAGTATGGTATGTTGAGGGGCATGAAACAGCTGAACCTGCAAGACTTTGACGCGGTGGCCTTTGACGTAGAGGGTACCCTGGCCGACACAATACCCGTTCACCACACCGCCCGACTCGCCGCTTTTAAGGAGCACGGCTACGGGCACATTACGCGTGAGCAACACGAGCTGGGCCCAACCTACGGTTCAATGCCGGCCGATATAATCGGTGGCATATTGCATGCGGCCGGAGAAATAGATAAGAGCGTTCCCTTTGCGGAGCATCCACAGGTTCAAGCGATTATTGAAACGAGAAAAGTCTTGTTTGCAGCAGGTGCGGCTGACGGTTTTGAGGCGATGCCGGGTGCGATAGATTTCGTAGAGGCGTTGGCGCCTTTATACGTAGGGCGGCTGGCTTTGGTGACGAGCTCGGAGGAACGGTTTGTGCTGCCATTTGTTGAGCGGTATGGCCTGGGCAAATATTTTGCAGATGATCTTATCATTGGTCATGGCGCAGTTGTGGTCGAAGGGCTGGAAGACAAACCGTCTCCGGATCCGTATATCCTGGCAGCCAAGCGCCTACATGTGGACATTAGCCGGCTGCTGGTGTTTGAGGACACGGTCCCCGGTGTAATGGCGGCAAAGAAGGCTGGCGCAACAGTGCTGGGATTGGGCTTTGATGCCCACAACGCCCGGCTATTTGCCGCAGACGACCTGCCCTACCCACCCGACGTATTTGTGCACGATTACACCGAAGCTCGGCAGGCGCTGGGGCTGTAAGACGCGGGCTTACTGACGGTTCCTGTCCGTCCCCGGGCGATGTCCTGGCCACCAAACCTTGTACCCCAGCAGTGCGGCCAATGACGGCACCAATAGCGGTGCGATGATGAACGCCGCCAGGATGATGCCGAACGCCACGGCGAAGCCGAGTTGGCCCAGCACGCTGATACCGGCGAACGCCAGTGAGCCGAAGGTGCCGGCCAGGATCAACCCGGCGCTGGTGACGGTGGCGCTGCTGTGCTCGATGGTCATATCGGCCGCCTTGCGCGGCTCGAAGCCATTCCGGACCTCTTCACGCAGGCGTGTCATGGTCAGAATGTTATAGTCGGTGCCCACGGCTACCACAAAGATGTACACCATGATGGGGATGAAGAAGATCAGGCCCGGTTTGCCCTGCAGGCCCTGGAACAGGTAGACGGTGCCGCCCAGTGTGGCGGTAAAACCAAGTGCGGTGGTAATGAGCAGGTACAGTGGTGCGAGCGCGCTGCGCAGCAGCAGGGCCAGGATGATGAAGATGATGACGGCAGCGGCCGGCAGGATGACGGACAGGTCGCGGTTGACGGCCGAGCGGACGTCAGCGATAGCCGCGGTTTCGCCGCCGACGTAGGCGTGGGCACTGCTGGGTACGGTGGCTTTGGTGGCCGCCTGGACGGCCGGGCGGAAGGTGTCCTGCATGTAGTCGAGTGTGCCGGTAGCGTTTGGGTTGCCGACGGACAGAAAGACGGTCTGCAGGACGGTTTTGCGGTCCGACGAGATCTGGGGTGAGCCGGCTGCGGTTACTTTGGGCAGCCGCGCGATGCGGTCAGTAAACGTATCGATGCTGCTTTGCGCCAGCGGCGTGGGCGAACTCAAGATCACCTGCGTGGGCGAAAGCACGCCGGCCGAAAACAGCTTGGTGACGTCTTTGTATGCCATGGCCGATTCGGTGTCCTGCGGCTGCATGCTGGTGAAGTCGTAGTTGGCCCGGTAGTGTGGATAGCCCACGGCGAACGCTAGCAGCACCACGGTCGCCACTGCGGCAATCACGCCGGGCCGTCGGGCCACCAGGCCACCGACGCGCTTGGACACCGTGCCTTCGGGTTGCTTTTGCCACGCTTTGGACGGCCAAAAGATGCGCGGCCCTATCACCGCCACAACGGCCGGGATGAGCGTCAGCACGGCCAGCAGCATGGTCAGCACACAAATCACCAGCCCTGGTGCCAAGTTTTTGAAGATACCAAAGTCGGACACGCCCAGCGCCGCAAACGCCGCAGCCACCACGAGTGCCGCAGACAAAATGGCCTCCCCGGCGCGCGACAGTGCGAACGCCACCACTTCCCGGCCCCGAAAACCCGCCCGCAGCCGCTCACGGTAGCGGAACAATAGAAATAGGATGTAATCCGTCCCAATGCCAAACAGCACTACGGTGAACAGGATGCTCAGTGTTTCATCAATCTTGAATCCAAACGTCTTGGCAGCCAGCGCGATCAGCGACTGCGACAGCGTGAACACCAGCGACACCGCCAGCACTGGCGCGAACGCTGCCACGGGGCTGCGGAAAATAATGCCGGGCAGAATAATCACCAGCAGAAACGTGGCGAACGTCACGATCTTTTCGGCGTTGTTGAACGTGGCCGTACCGTCGGCGTTCATGGCGATGCTGCCCGTTAGGGCTGCCTGTAGTTCGGTATCGGTCAACTGCTTGTGGACTGTGGCCCGAATGTCTTTGGTGATGGACACGTCCTCTTGCCCGCCGGTGGGCTCGGCATTAACCGCAAGCTGCACCATCTGTGCTTTGCCGTTTTTGGACACGGATTGGTCGGACGTTTGCACGCTCTGCACTTTGGCAATGTGCGCGGCCTGCAGATTGACTGCCAGCGCTTGGACGGCCACGCGGTCGACGTTGGTCAGCACCCCGCCGTCGTGGCGTTTGACGATCAGGATCTCGACGTCGGTATCGGTGTTGTGAAACGCATCCTTGGCTATTTTGCCGGCCTGGACCGATTCGTACTTGCTGGGCAGGAAGCTGGTCTGGTCGCTGCTGGTGACGCTGCTGAGCTTGGGCGCGAACAGCGTGATCACTACCGATACCACTACCCACGCCGCAATCACCCACCATCGGTTTTTGGCAATAAAGCTCCCCAGTTTGTTCAGCACGTCAGTACGTCCCCCATTTGTTTACCCCATATTGTACGGTGTTGACCCCTGTAGCACAAGCGTACATTTGACTGCTCCAGGGGTCAAAGGGCCTTGCAGGGCCGCTACGTGGGCCACAGCGGCCATTGGTGTGACGGATATCGCCAAAACGACCGATGTGGCGCTAGGTGTCCAGATGGCTCAAGAACTCGACCAGTTCGCGCGGGGTGATCTCGGCCTTCACCAGATAGCCGTCGGCTTGCTGCTCAATGTCGGCGCGGACGTCTTCGCGCTGCTCGAGGTTGGTGGTGATGATAATCCGGGCGTGCATCTTGGGTGTGAGCTTGGGGTCGCGCAGGGTGCGCAGCACCTCGATGCCGGTGATGTTCGGGATCATCAGATCGAGCAAGATGATGTCGTACTTGTCGGTCTGGGCGGCGGCCAGGCCCTTTTGCCCGTCCAGCACGACGTCTACTTGGTAGCCGGCCTTGGTGAGGGCTCGGGCGTACAGCTCGCTGATGAAGTGCTCGTCCTCGACGCACAATACCCGCTTAGGGTTGACCGATCCAGTGGTTGATGTGTTTGTTGCAGCGTCAGAATCCATATGCGTCTAGTGTAGCAGACTTTTAGTCCCGGTAGAGTGCGTGGTTCTTGATCCACCCGTGCGCATTACGTGTAAAGTCCGGCTTGCCGCCCTTGCTCGCTTCGCTTAAGGAAGCGAACGGCTGCAGTGTAAACGTAAACGTGCTGCCTTCGTTCACCTTGCTGTGGACGCTGATCTGGCCGCCATGGGCGTTGATGATGGCGTGGCTCAGGTACAGCCCCAGGCCGGTGCCACCGATCTGGGCACGGTTGCGGTGGTTGCGGTAGAACTTATCAAAAATGTGCGGCAGGATGCTGGTGTCTATCCCTAGGCCAAAGTCTTTGACGCTGGTCTCGACCATACCCTCTTTGTTGAGCGCGGCGCTGACGTAGATTTCGCTGGTGCCCTTGCTGTATTTGATGGCGTTGTCGAGCAGGTTGGCCAGCACTTCGTAGATGCTGTAGCGGTCGACGGCCACGGTCGGCAGGTTGGCGGCGACTTCCATACGGATGGTGATGCCCCGCACCGCGGCGCGCAGGCTCAGATCGTGCACGACGGTTTCGACCAGACCGGGCCAGCTTTCCTCGTGCAGTTGCAGCACCAGCTGGTTGTCCTCGATTTTGGCGACGTTCAGGATGTTGTCCACGAAACCGGCCAGCTGTTGGGCGGAGACGTCCATTTTCTTCATAAATTCCTTCAGCTCGCCGCTCAAGTTGGGGCCGACCTCTTCGTCAAAGACTTCGATGTAGCCGCGCAGCAGCGTGAGCGGCGTGCGCAGTTCGTGCACGCTCAGTGCCACAAAGCTCATCGCCTGATCGTCCTGCGAGTAGACCTCGGTGTGGTCGAACAGTACGAGCAGTGTTTCGTGACCCAGCGGGTTGCCCTGGTTGTAGTACGCCGCCAGGTCGAACAGCAGGCTGTCGCCCTGCCCTGGCAGGCCGATGCGCACACGCTCCCACTTGTGGTCGGCGGTGGCCACCTTGCCCTTGCTGGCCTTGAGCCAGCTGGACAGCGTTTCGTCGCTTTGGAACGACATGTCGAGCGCCGTATAGACACTCAAGTTGGTCAGTTCGGCTGTCGGTTTGCCCAGGTATTTGGCGGTGGCGTCGTTGGCATAGACGATCTTGTCCTCGTGGTCGAGCACCAATAGCGGCAGCGGTAGGCTATTGGCGATGAAGTTGGTCTTGAGATCTTGGCGTTTGACGGCGGCGGTTTGCTCCATGCCGTGCACCACGCTGGCGATCTGGTACACCTGGTTCATCAGGTTGGTGACGAGTTCGCGGCCAAAGTTCAGCTGCTCGGGCTTGGGTGCGGCCACGGTTTCGGCGGTGTGCGGTGCGATGTGGAGGATGGCCTGCCAGACAAACTTGGTGGGCTTAGTCAGGGTCTCCGTGGTGAACCACGGTATAGCGCCGGCCAAGATAAGCGGCACGACGACGATGCCGACGACGGCCCACCAGCCGCTCAGGCCCACTACGCGGTCGACGACAAGCCAGTCAAGTATGATGACCACGTTGTTGACGAGGACGATCAGGAATAGCCGTGCCCGGAACTGGCGGAAGAAGCGCTCGAAGTAGCTCATGCTTATTGGTAGTGTACCTGATTTGCCGCCGAAACGGCACTAATCCATGTTTGGCCGGGGTTGAGCGGGACGGCTGCGCCGTTCGCGTCGGTGAATGTGAGCGGTGCGTTGTTAGCCGTCTTGGTCCAGGTAGCCTGGATCAAGCCGCCGTTTTGGAAGATGTAGGCCTGGCCGCTGCCGATGGTTTGGTAATCGGAGTAATAGGCGCCAGACGCATCCAGCGCGCCGCGTTGGAGCGGTACCACGATGGCAATCACGACTTTGGGGCTGAGCTGTTTGTTGGTGTTGGCGTCGATGTGCGGCGCGTTATATTCGCTGCGGTCGTAGCTGTTGGTGGTGGCGTTGTAGGCGTAGTGCGGGTTGTACACGGCTCCGGACAGGCTCAGGTCGATGCTGGTGACCGTTGGAGCAGTGGCCGAACCGGCAGGTCCGGGCGGCGTTTCGGTAACAGAACGCGTAAAGCCGGTGTAGGTGCTGGTGTAGTGTTTGGCGGCTTCCAGCTCGCTCAAGGTGGCAATACTGGTATAGACGTTGTGCGGTGCGGCGCGGCTGCTGATGCGGTGGAAATAGCCGCCGTTGTAGAACTGATTCATGTCGTGCACGCCCCAGCTGCCGATGTCGCTCAGGGCGTCTGCGCTGCCGCCCACGTGGGCGTAGGCGGCGTCAAAGCCGAGCGCCCATTGGATGTAATACGGCCGGGCGCTGCGCACCGGGCCCAAGCTGCTGTCGCCGGTTGGCGCGGTGTCTTGGTAGAGTGCCATAAAGCGCGTCACACCGCCTTCGGCCACTGCTTCAAACACAATGCCGGCGTCTCCGAGGCCGGATTGCGGCCGGGCGTCCAGGCTGTTTTCGATCATCACGGCTGTGACTGGCCGCTGGTTGACAGAGTCGTCCGCCACGGGCAGCCCAGTGAGTGTACTGTAGATGATTTTGGGCTGTGGTTTGGGCTTGGGTTTTTGGTGGTGCACGGTTTTGTCGGCTACTACGGCGCGTTTGTGGTGGGTAAGCGTCCACCCTGCTCCCGCGCCGAAGGCTAGCAGCACAGCCACTACGCTGCAGATGATTCGCAGCTTGAGGCTGTGGTGCCAGAGGTGGCGTAGCCAAGCTGGTTTGTCGGACTTGCTGGAGCTAAGCTTGCTGTCGGCCGGGTCGTCAGCGGCTTGCCCGGCTAGCGATCCGCTGCCGAATCCCCTGCCCGTTTGTGGCTTGTCGGCCGTAGAGTGGTCGATTACCATCGGCAATAGTGGCGACGGCATGTCCTCGGCCGCCACTTCTTCGGGCGTCTTGAACGTAGGGTCGGCGGCCTTGGCCTGTTTGTGCAGCGGCTCCGTGGGCGTGGACTTGGGGAGCGGCTCCAGGCGTTTTGGTTTTCGCCGCGGTCGATTTTCCGGCGGCGTTATGTCACTCATAAACATGAGCTTATTATAGCAAAAGCGGGATCAGGGGGTGAGCCAATCGTCCGCCCGTTGCTGCTGCTTAGGCTGGTGTGTTGATGCCGAAGACGGCGGGACTGATTGCGCCACTGAGCGGGTTGTGCTGTCTGTGAGAGTGGTGTCAATCTCGGGCTGTTTCATAGTAACTCGGGTATCGGCCGCTCTGTCCCCTACACGACGCTTGCTCTCATCGTTAGAGATGACACGTTTACCGAATGCTCTTCGTATGGCCTTCTCGGATGTGTCTCTAGTTTTCATATAGGATTTTGCTCTCGTGTTAACTAGTTCACGTATGCTGTCTGAGCTTAGAATACTCTTATCACGCCAACTATGCGACCCTCTAGTCAAAATGCTGTCAGGGAAACCGTTGCGACCTGCTCCAACAATCACCACTCTTTTTTGCTTACTAATAACTAGTGCGAGATAAGCGCCGAGGACGGCCGTAGTACCTATAGTGTTAGACCAGAAGTATCGGCGGCTAGATATGAGCAGATTAAATACGAAGCTAAAGGCTACTAGCCCTACCGATGCCAGTACAACGCGCCCAGCCATATGATTCGGCAGCTTAGGCGGGTTCGTTCCTCCTCTGCTTGCCATGGTTCGGTATTGTCCGAACAACAGGAACGTGACTGCTATGAGAACGTATTCTAATGGCTGTAGGGCAATAATTATCGACCACATATATCTTACGGGACCTTCCAATCACCTTCTGACGAACCTTTACCGCCGGTGTGGTGCTTATTGCTGCTTCCGGTTATGACTGACCAGCGACGCAGGACTGTCACAAACAGAGTGATAGATACAGCAAGCCCAAGTAGTGCAACAATCGTCGATTTGGGGGCGTAGGTGTCCCTGAACCAGTTAAATATTGGGGTAAAGATTACCCATGCTATAAGTAGTAGCCACGTCACCAGAGAATGGCGACTATAGAACCTCGCCATTATGTCGTACCCGCGTGTACCCCTCTGATATTTCTTTAACGCACTCTCGCGCCTGGCGTCGTTGCTGATGACATACGTAATCCGCGATAATGTGAACAAGAGGAAAAGTAGGAGTAGAAAGGATACAACGCTTGTGATATCTACACTAGCCATGAATCATCTTTCTTCTGCTCGCTCTTGTCTATACGAGCAAGCTCGCTGCTGCTCAGCATCTTGTTCCATAGCTTGCTATGCATGTATACGAAAAGCAAAGTTGTTACGACTGGAGCAAAGACTAGCAGAAAGCGTGTATCCTGCGTATGTGTGCGCGCAATCTTGTATATTGCATAACCTAGATTGAGTGTCAGTAGAAGTGTAACGCCACCAACAACCCCAAGGGTACGGACACCGAAAAGCCTACGCAGTCTAGCGTATTCCGACGTACCAGGTCTATATTTGGTTGTCGACAGGTATCGTTTACTCCTTAAATATAGCAGGATGCCCAAAAGGTAGACTCCTCCTAGAACCAATATGATGCTAAAGAAATAGTAGTAGGTTAAGCCTGCCATAGATGATCTTTCCTAGCCTATTATGGAACATTTCATTGTAAGAGCATAGTATCACTACTTCCATGGGTTTGCGATCTGATCCGGTCCCCAATCGAATGCGCCACTGCCAGGGGCGTTGGTTCCGCCGACCAGAAAGCCCACTCCTGCCCCTACTGCACCCCCCGCAGAAGCGCCTGCGGGACCTCCTTCTGTGCATCCCAATGTAGCGCCTGCTGCAGCTCCTGGGATGGCGCCGATTCCACCTGCTGCAGCTCCTGCCGCACCTCCCAGGACGCCACCGATTGCTCCACCTGCGACACAGCCGACCATCCCGCCTATCAATGCACCACCAAAATACCAACTCAACGCTGCACCTCCACCGTTGTATGCGCTAAACGGCACTCCATTAGGATCGCTTCTCCCGAACGGTTGACTTTTAAACGTTGCCGTCCAATCAGTCACAACTCTAGGACTTATGCCGAGGGCATAGGTCGACGCTGGTGCGGGCATATGGGGCATACCGCCTACGGCCAGTAGGTTCCTCCTAATAACATTGGGACTCTTTTTACCGGTCGCCAACACAATCATCGTGTCCAGCTTATTCAAGATATAGCGTATGCCCTGAAGCGGGTCAGCGAACTGCCCAGTATAATCACTGCTATTCACTGGGTCCGTTGGGTACGCATATGGATTCGGCGTTCCGCCCTCGACCGGGTCCATCTGTGCGAATCTGCCTAAGCTGGGTACGTAAACTCTGGATCCCATTTGCATGATGGCTAGGCTGAACCTGCTTTCCTGCTTGCGCGTAGGGCTAGTGGCCCATCCCATACCGCGGTCGGTGGCATTAGCGGGCGTTGCACTGGTGTCGAAGGTGGCGGAATTAACTATGCTGCCGAACGGATCGTACAGGTACACGCTGCTGGTGGGCAGACCGTTGGAGCCTACGGTTATCGCGGTATCGCCGTGGAAGTTCTGGATGGAGTAGATGGCCGTAGAAGTGGGTGGTGTTTGTTGCTGGCCGCCACCCGAGCCGCCGCTTGCAGGCGTGATAGTTACGTTGTCGAACGTAGCTGTGGCGGTTCGGGTGTTGTCGCCCGATTGCACGAGCAGACCGACGATTAGCGTGGCTGGCAGCGACGCATCCGTAAAGGAGCCGACCTGTGTCCAGCTGGTGCCGTTGGTGGACTTGTAGCTGGTAATGGTATTACCCGCGCGCACCAATTTATACCAAGCGTTCGGAGGTGTCATGTTAGATACCTCTACGCCGTCCACGTAATTCCATTCCATCTCGGTACCATGGCTAAGCATGCGTGTGATGGATACGTAATTGGACATGTCTGCCGGCGAGGCCTTCATGAACACGCCTGCCCTGCCCCAGCCGTCACTGTTGGTCTGGGCGGTCAGGCGGGCTACAATCTGGCCGTCGCCCTTCATGGTCTGATATGCGCGTTGCGCTTGGTCCTGGGTATCCCAAATGTCGTCACCGCGGCCGGTTAGCGTAAAGACACCGTTGGCGTAGCCGCTGGTGCCAAAGGTGGGCGGATTGCCGGTGTCGCCGTTTGTCCAGCCGGCAGGCAGCGTACTGGCTGTGGCGGGCGTGATGGTTACGTTGTCGAACGTAGCTGTGCTGGTCGCTGATGTGTTGCGTGACAGTACAAACATACCTATCTGGATTGTCTTGCGGTAGGCGTAACTGCGCGATCCAACCTGTGTCCAGTTGGTACCGTCGGCAGAACTGTAGGCCGTTACGACATTGCCGACGCGGCTTAGTTTGAGCCAGGCGCTCCCTGGCGTGTAGCTACCGCTGCCGGTCGTGGTGGCATAGTCCCATTCGGCGCGGACGCCATTACTGGGCGTAATCATCACCGAGTTGTATTTGCCCAAGCTGGTGAGTGTGTCTTTGATGATGAGTCCGGCTTTGGCGGTTGGATCAGTATTGGTTTGGCTGGTGACCCGCGCCACGATCTGGCCATCGCCTGAGAGTGTTTGCGCAACTAGTTGAGCCTGGTCCGTGCTGCCCCACATGTCCGTGCCTGAACTGGCGATGGTAAAAGTGCCGCCAGAGTAGCTGGCCGACCCCTGCTGGGCGGCTGGACCGAATTTGGTCGTTAGCCACGGGCTGGGCAGATCGGTGCTTGCAGGCGGCGTGGGCGGCGGTGTCGCGGTACTGCCGGCGGGTATGGTTAGCGCTACACCGCCAGGCAGGGCTATGTATTTGTCTGTAATGGCGCATTGGGTGGTGTTGGTGGGGTTGCACGTTTCCAGTACGCCACCGTGCATGCGGTAAGCGGCTGTCAATGTACCACCGGTGTATTCGGCACGCGCCAGCACATTTCCTGCGGGGTCTTTGATGTAGTTTGTTTGATTGCTGCCCTGGGTAATTGATGTGTTTTGGTTGCTGGCGTTATAGACGAGTGTGATCGGTGTGCCATTGCCGGCAAACTGCGTGATGTTGCCGTAGGCGTCGTATGTCGGTGCACCAACCTGAGTGTCAGTGCTGCTTAGCAGCTGATCGGCAATGTTATAGCAGTTGTTGGTTGTCGTAGTGGCGTTGGTGGTTGTGTTTTTGATGGTGTAGCTGGTGCGGTTGCTGTCTTTGGCCGCATTGGCGTTGTAGCCCGGCAGGGTGGCGCATGATGGCTGCTGGCTGCCAAAGCTGTACTGGTACAGCCAATTGTCTATGGTGGCGGACGTGAGTCGGCCCGCACTGTCATATTGGTATGCCATGCTTGCGGTTTTGCCAGCTTGCGTTATAGTGTCGCCGGTAATGACGCCACTTTGCAGGCTGCGCGTGACGGTCTCGTCGTAAGTGCTGCCGTCGCTGAAGGTGTAGGTCGCGCCCGCACCGCTCTGTACGCTGTTGTATTTGACCTGACTGAGTTTGAGTGTTTGACCGTTGTTTTGGGCCTGCGGGTAGATGACCGCCGCCACACGGCTATATTGGTCATAGGTAATAGTTGCGTAGGTAACGT
>CAZRWV010000013.1:0-13806 GCA_964603965.1 uncultured Candidatus Saccharibacteria bacterium | reverse complement strand
TTAGCGCGGTTGCCTAGTATCGCTCGGGTGTGCGGGCGGCTCGGCTTGGTGCTCTGCCAAAGCACCCTTAGTCGGTGTGGGATAGATGGAGCTGGGGCGTGAGGTGCCTGGCGTGGACGGGCTGGACAGGGGCGGGGCAGCAATTGGAGTAGGGCTAGCGGCCGTAGACCGATTGGCAGCTGCCATTTTGTACATCACCCAGCCACTGAGCGCCAGGCCAAACAGTCCCACGCAGAACCCAATCACACGCAGGCTGTTGCCAATGAACGCGCTCATGCCCAGCATATGCAGCTGGCCGAACACAAAGTGCCAGTCGTGAACCGGATCTTGCCCGGACAGTGCGCCGCCCAAAGATACTAGGGGCAAACGCTGCGGTATGGCATCGGCCATGTACGTGCCGGCACTCTGCAACGTCAGGTCGGCCCACAGGCAGCAGAACAGCACGGCGAAGTAATTCTTGAACCAGAACGCACCAAACACCAGTCCCGCACCCAGCAGCAGTTCCGAAACGGAGCCAGCCGACGCAGTTAGTACGGCCGGCAAAAACGCGGTAAAGATATGCGCAAACTCGTGCAGCATAAAGTCGAACGAATAGGGAATCAGTACTACCACGGCCATGGGCTTGAGCATGTCGAACCGGCACAGTTGCACGAATGCATAGAGGCCAAACAGCCACAGCGGTACGTACCAATACCAGCTTTTACCTTTGACAAATTCGTCGAGCGGAGCGCGGAGGTTGGCGAGTGCCATGACAGTAGCATTATATACCCATGGTATGGGGTTATTGTTTTGTTGTGACGAAAGTCTCATTGCTTTTTGCCGCCCTGCGATGCATGATAATGATAGTTATACATAAGCGATTCGAAACAACATAATCCTGGGGAGAGAAGGGGGCACCGGTTATGAGAGTTTCTTTTTTGCGTCGAAAGAGGTCCGCTTACGTACTTGGTCGTAGAGCTGCCAAAAAGATGGTCAGCGGTTTTACGGTAGCAGTCGCCATAGTGCTTACCAGCGTACTTGTGCTGCACTTTGTTGGCGGTCCGGTCAAGGCGGCCGGCGGTCAGCAACGTATTGCCTATTATGGTAGCTGGGATATTTATGGCGATGATTATACGTTGAGCAAGGTCAACGAGACCAACGCGGCATCGTACCTGACCACACTGGTCTATAGCTTCGAAAACATCAGTCCTACCACGCTGCAGTGTTTCCAAGATGTGCATGCCGTGGACGTGGACGAGAACAACCCCAACGGCGGAGACGGCGGGGCCGATGCTTGGGCCGATTACCAATACCCGTTCCCGGCCGATAGAAGCGTGGACGGTGTGGCCGATTCCGAAACGCAGCCGCTGCGCGGCAACTTCAACCAGCTCAAGAAGCTGAAGCAGCTGCACCCCAACCTCAAGATCATGCTATCAATCGGCGGCTGGACGTACTCCAAGTACTTCTCTGACGCTGCTAAACCGGCCAACCGGGCCGCGTTTGTCAGCTCCTGCATCGACATGTACATCCGCGGTAATTTGCCCACCGGCGTCGCCGGTGATACGACTGCCGGCGGCACGGGCGTGGCGGCCGGTATCTTTGACGGCATTGATATCGACTGGGAATTCCCCGGTGCCGATGAGCACGTGGGCAATCACCAGTCCGAGGACGACACGGCCAACTTTACTGCGTTGTTGGCTGAATTCCGTAGCCAGCTGAACGCTCAGGGCGCCGTCGATCATAAGTACTACCGGCTTACTGCCGCTCTGCCATCGGGTGGCGCCGATATCGACGAAATCCAGGTAAGTCAGATAGCGCAATATTTGGATTACGCCGGCATCATGACGTACGACATGCACGGCTCGTGGGAAAACCACACCAATTTCCAGGCTCCCTTGTATCCTTCGCCCAATGACCCCGATGCTGCCACCGGCTTTACCGTCCAGGAAGCCGTGCAGCGTTGGCAGAACGCCGGCATGCCTACCAACAAAATAGCCGTCGGCCTGCCGTTCTACTGGCGCGGCTGGAGCGGTGTGCCGGCCGGCAGTAATAACGGCCTGTACCAGCCTGCCACCGGTCCGTCGCCGGCCTATCCATACTCGCAGGTTGCGGGCGAGGCACAGTACAAAGAACTGCTGCTTGCTGGTAAACTGTTTGATCCAAAGTGGGATGCCACCACCCAAAGCCCATGGGTCTACGACAGCGGCAACTTCTATACCGGCGACACCCCCAACTCGATAGCGATTAAAGGCCAGTATATCCGCGACAATGGCTTGGCGGGCGCGATGGTGTACGCGCTGTCTAATGACGACAGCCAGGGCACGATGCTCAAGTCGGTCGTGAATGGCCTGAACGGCAAGGCGGGCGTACCGTTGCCGTCGCCGACGACGGTCGAGGCCATGGCCCGGACGGCCGCTTCGTCGGGCAACACGGCCACCAACGGCGAACCGATCAACATGATCGGCGGCAACTTTTTGCTGGCCCGAGACGAACTGCGTTTGCCCAACAAAGACAGTCTGCTTGATTTTCAGCTAAGCTACAACTCCGCCGCTAACAGTGAGCCAAGCCCAGTGGGCTGGGGCTGGAACCACAGCTACCGCATAGCGGCCGTTACCAACGACGACGGAACGGTTACGGTGGTCAATCCGGACGGCCGGACCGACCTCTATACGCCTGACGGCCAGGGCGGCTACACGGCGCCATCGGGCGTGCGTGACACGCTACAGCTGGTGGGCAGTCTGTATAAAGTGACCCATCAGGATCGCAGCGTCTACAACTTTAACGCTGAGGGCCTGGTGTCCTCGATCGTGAGTCCGAACGGCAACACCCAAACACTCGCCTACGACACGGACGGTATGCTAACCACTATCACCGATTCGGCTAACCGCCACTTGACGCTCGTGTACGACGACTTTGGCCACTTGCAATCCGTGACCGATCCCATCGGACGAACTGTCCATTACACCTACAGCCAGCTGGGCGATCTGATCGAGGTCAAAAACCAAGCTAACGAGATTACCAAATACGCCTACGACGACGCGCATCGCATCGTCAAAGTGACTGATCCGCGTGGCCACGATGTGGTCGTGAACGAGTACGACACAAACGGCCGGGTAACCAAGCAAACCAACGGCCTGGGAAACTTCATAACGCTCAGCTATGCGCCCAACCAGACTACGTACACCAATGCCCGCGGCGCCCAAACGATCTACACGTACGATAACCAGCTGCGCATAACCGGCGTACAGGACGCCTTGGGCCACACGACCAGCACGACCTACGATGGCAGCGGCAATGTGTACCAAACAACCGATGAATTGGGGCGAGTAACTACTCGTGCGTACGACGGTCACGGCAATCTGACGCAAATCACCGATCCGGCCGGCGGCACGCAGACCTTTACCTACAACGCCAGCGACGATCTGCTGACGCGCACCGACCAGCTCGGTCACGTTACCACCTACACCTATGACGCCAGCGGCAACGTGCTGACCCGCAAAGACCCAACCAACAAAACCACCACCTTTACCTACAACGCCGCCGGCCAGCTGACCGCCGTGGTCGATCCGCTCAATAACCTAACCGGCTACGTATACGACGCAAATGGCAACCGCGTTACCTCGACCGACCCGTCCGACCGCAATACCTACTATGCGTATGATGGCGCCGGACGACTGACCGCGGTCGAAAATCACGATCACGACGAGGCCGAGTACGCGCTCGACGCCATGGACCGGCTGACCACTTACACCAGTCCCGAAGGCGACGACACCACGATGCAGTACGATGCCGATGGCAACCGTACGGTACTAACCGACGCAAACGGCTACGCCACACATTACCAGTACGACAACAATAACAACCTCACTCAGACCACGAACGCGCTCAACAAAGCAACGGCCTACGAGTACGATGCTAACGGTAACCTAACCAAAAAGACCGACGCCAAAAACCATGCGACCACCTACGTCTATGACGTGCTGAATCGGCAGACGCAAACGACCGATCCGCTGGGTAACGTCAGCAAGGTTGAGTACGATGCGGTCGGTAACATCACCAAGCGCATCGACGCCAGCAACCGCGCCACGACCTACGCCTACGACGACCTCGACCGCCTGATTACCGTCACCTATCCCAACAGCACCACGGCCACGTACACCTACGACGCCGTCGGTAATCAGCTGACTGCTACTAACAGCAGCGGCACTACCACAAATACCTATGACACCAACAACCGGCTAACGTCTACTACCGATCCGCATGGTTCCGTCGTTACGTACGCGTACAACGCGCTGGCTAGTCTGACCACGCTGACGTACCCGGACGGCAAAACGGTCACCTACACCTACACGCCGTCAAACCAGCTGTCCACGGTCACCGACTGGAACAACGCCACCACGACGTACCTGTACGACAATGAGGCGCGCCTGGCCACCAAGACCTATCCCAACACCTTTAAAGCCACGTACGAATACGACGCCAACGGCAACCTGGAGCACCTGCGCTACAAAAAGGGTTCGTCAACATTCACCGATTACTACTACGACCACGATCCGGTGGGCAACATGACCGAGGACGAAGAAGACAAGGCCAGCGGCCAGGAATATTGGACCGGCTACACCTACGACGCCGCCAACCAGCTGTTGCAGGCCGACGCCCCGAGCGATACGTACAGCTACACCTACGATGCCGTCGGCAACATGGCTACCTCCGAAGCCGACGAGACCGTCAGCAACTACACCTACAACAACGCCAACCAGCTGACCGCCAAAACACACACTACGCGCAGCTTCACCTACGACCCGCAGGGTAACCAGATCACCGACACCGGCAAGACACTGGGCTACAACTACGATAACCAACTGACCTCGTACGTCGGCGGCGGCTTAACCACCAATTACGTCTACGACGCCACGGGCAATCGTATCGACAAAGCCCAAACCGGTTCCAGCGCGGCAAACTACCGCTACGTCAATACCGGCAACAATAGCGTTCTGACTGCCAAAAACATTACCGCCAACAGTACGACGTACTATGTGTACGGTTCGGACCTGATTTCCCAGGGCGGCGCCTCCAGCTCGTCCCGCCAATACTACCTGACCGACGGCCTGGGCAACGTCCGCTACGTTACCAGCAACACCGGTTCCAACGTCACCTCGTACACCTACGACCCATACGGCAACCGTACGGCCGGCACCGCCAGCGCCTCCAACTATACCTACCAGGCCGAACAGCGTGACACCGAAAGCGGCCTCACATTCCTTCGCGCCCGCTACTACGATCCCACCACCGGCAGGTTTACCTCCCAGGATCCCATGAGCGGTACACCGGCTGACCCGGCCTCTCAAAACGGCTACAACTACGCCAATAACGACCCGGTGAACCTAAGCGACCCAACTGGAGAAAACGCCGTAGGCGACTGGCTCTATAACGCAGCCGGCCTCAACGAGTACCGAAATGCGGTAGCAAGTCCGTGTCCGAATTGGGGCTCGATAGCGAGCTCTGGCGGGATGGTCGTGTTGAACTTCAGTACCTTTGTTCCTGGCCTCGGTGAAGGTAGCTTAGCGCTTCGCGGAGCCGCCGGGATTGCCAAGGTTGCAAAAGTAGAAAAGGCCGCGGAAGATGCTCGCCTGCTACGGGAGGGGCTTGCACTTGAAGAGGCCAGATCAGTCGCAGGCGTTCCCTTGGGTGCCCAAAATGAGATGATAATACCCGCTAGCAAAATAGGTGATCCACTCTATCAGGGTTCAGAAAAATGGCAATATCAACATTATGGACTGGACGGAAATAATATAAACGTACATTATATGTTTAACCCGAATACAAAAGCAGTCGGGCAACTAAAGATTGATTCATGGTTTAAATGATTGTTAGATGCATAATGGATCAAAAGGATAAAGTGCCGAAGGTGAATATGGTGCTTGGGCCAGCTACGCGGCCGGATGGTCGTTTGGCGGTCTCAATAGGTAGATATTACGCCGTCTATGCCTTACGACAAGACGGACAATCGGGCGCGGTCTGGTACCTTGTTTACAATGACTACAGTCACTTGTGGTGGATGCCGGAGCCTATTTACGAAGTTGTTGATGACACTCGCCCTGGAGGCTGGGTGACCAGTCTTGCAAGAGGAGATAATTTCTCTTCGTATCCAAGCCTACAGAGGTGGGAGATAGAGGAGGGAATAATAGATGGCGAGGAATCGGCAACGAATACATATCTGGGGGAAGTACATAACGACCCGAGCTTCCCAACTCAACAATACCTAGACGAGCTCAACGAGGAATTTGAAAAACAGCAACGTACGAATAAATACAACAAGGACATACGTCTAGCAAAGGAAAGAGGCTGGGAATTGCCTGAAAAACCGGAGCAGGGCTAGTGCCCCGGCCTTCACACTAAAAAACTCAGTCTATTCCACTACACTTGGTGGACGATTTCCGGATTTTCAGGTATTGTCAAATGGGCAACCTCTGTTCAACGTTGAGGTTAAGAGCGGGAATGCTATATATGGTGGTTCGCAGCTTGCCAAAGATCAGGAGATACAAAAGCTACTGGGTACGCCCACCACACTAATGAGAAGGTAAATGAATAGACCCCTGCCAAGCTTCTTACAAGTCGATGCCAATCTGTTGAGTTTTATATGGCTAACCCTAAAGCGGCAATGCTAAATATGCCGGTGGTTTACAAGAAGCAAAAGACCAGCGACTGTTGGAAACCCTCGGCATACCTACAAAACTTGTAAGAGTCCCATAATATGTTTAAGCCCTCAGACTTCAATCTCGCACTTAAAGAACGCAGCGCGTTGCTTAAAAGCAATGGGATCAAGAAGATCTCTCCCAGACTCTATCTTTTACCTGGCAATGTCACGCTTCAGTTCGTCCTCAGTAAATGGGGATGGACGCCCGAAGAGGGATCGGAGTTTGTTGTCAGGCTGCGCAACCGTAATCTTGAAGACCAAGCGGGCAATATACCCTTTGTCGACGGAACAACAGACATTACAGTGCCACGATTACTTGGGCAGGGACTTTTGGATGCGCGTGTCCTGCGAGAACTTGATGAGAGTTACCCCGTAGACAAAAAAGGCACTACGGGGATGGCCGGATGGTACCGATTCTATGGATTAGACGATCTCACAAATCTATTGGACGTACTGCTCCCGCATATATTGAAATTCGCATTAGGATGGAGTGAGGAGCAGAACAGCCCCCAGCATGTACCCCAGCCTATAAAGCGCATGAGCCAAGAAGAATGGGAAAAGGTACAGAAGAATCTGGACGACTCCTTACCCCAAGGATAAGCTTAAAATTAAAGAGCGCAGGCTTTAGTAAGAAAGGTAAAAATAGATACCTGAAGGATAATGGCCTAGAGCTCGTGGTAGAACTGGATAGGCACGGCTGGGATCCTGAGTTTGGATGGGGGTTCCATGTGCGCACCTATGATATGCGTGGGGTAGATAGGAGTAGCTATGACATGCCCAAACATGCTACGGAAATTCGGCCTACAACTCTGGTTAAAGAGCAATTAATTAGTCAAGACGACTTAAGGGCGCTATACGCTCAATATCTCGACTCCCATCCAAGTCTCTATGGGCAGGTCGAGCGATCTTGGTTCGCATTCTATGATGAGGAGCATCTCGATCAGGTGCTAAAAAGGTTGCTTCCTCTAGTCGCGACAAGTGTGTCAAGCTGGTTTCGGAGCTTGTCGTCTGAGTGACAGATAAACCTTGGAATAATAGACTGTAGCCTATGAACACTTCCACTGCAAATAAAAGGCATGTTTACCCAATCGTCAGAGTTGATCTGTCTCTGTTCGCCAAAGATCGAATGCCGGAAAATGATGAATTTGAGCAGTTCATTCATATCGTAAAGGTTATGAATAATGAACGCGAAGCTCAAATTGAGGTAGAGCGTCTCAACCAAATCAATGCAGCCAAAAACACGCTATACTTCTACAGACTCTCGCACATGGCACAGCGCTAATGTGGCCTAGTGGCTCGTCTGGTCGATCACCAGAAATACGGTGCGTAGCTCACCAACTATATAAGTGACGCCCGGCTTGGTTTTTACATAAGTTGTCACCATGTCGCCAACTGCTACATCCTCGTGATTCATGACCGAGCAGCTACTATCCAGCACGTACGCATTGGCGGACACTTTGTAGGGTAGGTCGCCGCCACGCGAGGGCAGGGTTAGGGTAAAATCGGTCGTGTCGTCTGTCGTGGTGGCGGAACGTGACAGCTGTTTGATTCTGCCTGTCTTGACGAAGTTGCTCGGATCAGACAGGCCGCAGTCTGGCTTGGTGGGGTCTATTTTGGCTTTGGCAACATCTTCGCTGTCCGTGGTTGATTTCTGAGCCGGAGTGGCCGGTGCCGGTTTGGCTGTATCGTGCCGCATGACATTGGTCAGCACAACGCCCAAACCAACCAATCCCGCCAATAGAACGGCAGACAGAAGCAGTTTGGTCATCTTGGTAGACCTCGAACGTTTTTTGGTTTTGGCTTTGCTGGTGGTCGCTAGAGTCGTACGCTTTGCCATAGTGCAGCCTCACTCATTCAATGTGATAATAACATTATTAAAACACATGGACCGTTTATCGCAAAATGGGTTTATTGACTATGATTACTCTGGCCATGGGCACTATGTGGATCGAGACGACCTGAGACACAGTACCATATAGTTATCCTGACCCCCTCGAAGACGTAAACGACCGATGTTGATCGGAGGTTACACCAGATCGCGCCGGCGAAAGGCCAGCCACGACAGCACGCCGCAAACCAGCGTGAACAGCGCAAAGAACACCATGTTGCGCCACGCGAACGTGCCGTGCAGGATATCCGCCGTTTGGTAGTAGTGGTACGGGAAGATGACGCTGGGGCGTTCCAGCCAGTGTACGCTCGGTGCCAGCGAGCTCACGAGGTAGCCGCCCATGCCATACGCTACCGCCACGCCCATTGCCGCGATGCGGCCGCGGCCGGTTGCGGTCAACAGAAATGCCGCCGCGCCAAACGTCAGTACCAGCATAAAGCAGGCGAAGCACGCCCCGGCGATATCGCCGAGCGGTATGCCCAGGTTCACCAGTTTGCACAGTCCAACTGTTACTGCGGAGGTGATAGCAGTCACGATGAACACCACCAATATGCCGGCAATCGCCTTGGCGGCCAGCAGTTTGCCGCGCGAAATCGGCCGCGCCAGCAATGATTTGATCGTGCCGGATGACTCCTCGCGGCCGATCAAGCTCGTGCCCAGCCCGATTGCCAGGATCGCCAGCACCAGCGGAAGGGTGAAGTAGATGAGCTGGCTGTTCAGGTAGCCTGCCGGCGAAAAGAAATCGGTGCCGCCGAACAGGTCAAGGGTGCCGCCGGAGAGGTTGAAGCTCTTGTTGAGCTGATCGGCCTGGTCGCGGATGCTCGGGTAGAGTAACAACGTCAGGGTGATGAGTGCCACTAGGCCCAGACTCCACCACAGTATGCTCCAGCGGCGCTGCCAGATTGTCCAGCGGATGATAGCGCGCATCATACGGCACCTCCGTCGTGATAGTAATGCATGAACAGTTCCTCCAGATCCAACTGACGCGCTTCCAACTGTGTAACCTCATGCCTGGCCAGCACGGCCAGCAGCGGCGGCAGTTCGCCGTCGGCATGCAATGTCGCGCGGTGGTTGTCATGTGCGGTAATTTTTACGCCCTTCACTCGTTCCAGGTCTTTGAGCGGCGGCGTGCCGGCAAACGTAACCTGGAACGTATGCGCTGCTTCGCGTTCCATTTCGGCGATACTTCGTTCCGCCACCAACCGGCCTTCGCGGATAATGCCCACGCGGTCGCACACTTTTTGGACCTCACTCAAGATGTGACTGCTCATAAACACCGCCGCACCGCGCGCCTTGGCCTCGCGCAGCAGGCCGTAAAATACTTCCTGCATCAACGGGTCGAGCCCGCTGCTTGGTTCATCCAGAATCAACACGGCCGGTCGGTGCATAAACGCCTGGGCGATCGCGAACTTCTGCCGGTTGCCGCGTGATAGGTCGCCCAACCGCTTGCCGGCGTCGGCGTGCAGGGCCTGCAGCAGCTCGCGTTGGTATGCGCTGTGCGTTTGGCCCTGCAGCTCGGACATGTAGTTTAGGAATTGCCGTCCGGTCATTTTGGGGTACATGGCCATGTCGCTGTCCAGATAGCCCACGCTGCGTTTGATAGCCACGCTGTCGCGTACTACGTCCAACCCCAGAATATGCGCCTGCCCGCTGGTGGGCTGGATAAAGTTCATGAGCGTGCGGATAGTAGTGCTTTTGCCGGCGCCGTTTGGCCCCAGGAATCCATATATTTCACCGGGCGCAACCTGCAGTGTCAGGTCGCGCAATGCTGCTGCTTTGGCTTTGCCATAGCGCTTGGTCAGCCGGTGGGTTTCGATTGCGATGTCTGCCATATTGCTTACGATTATAGACTAATCCGGCAACTATTGCCTCGTTCGTGGGTTCCGGACTATACTTCTAGGCAATGACAAGCATAATCAGCGTGAGGGACCTGTCGGTAGTGCTGGGCGGCCGCTTCCAAGCGCTCAAACGTGTTAGTGTTGAGCTGGAAGGCGGCAAAATCATCGGCCTGATCGGCCCGTCCGGTGCAGGCAAGACAACGCTTATGCGTACGATTGTGGGGCGCATCAAAGTGCGCAGCGGCAAAGTGCAGGTGTTGGGCCAACCGGCTGGCGCGCGCGGCTTGCGTAAGCGCATCAGCTACATGACGCAGGAAGTCTCGGTATACAGCGACCTGACCGTACACGAAAATCTGCTCTATTTTGCCCGCATGTACGGCTACCGTGGCCAAGCGGCGCAGGACGAATGTACTAAAGCGCTCCAGCGGGTGGCCATGACCGACAAGCGCTTGGTGCTGGTGAGCAGCCTGTCCGGCGGACAAAAGCAACGAGTGTCGCTGGCAGTAGCGTTGCTGGGTGACCCGGAACTGCTGGTGCTGGACGAACCGACTGTTGGCCTGGACCCAGTGCTGCGCGAACAATTATGGCAACTGTTTCGTAAATTGGTAGAGTCGGGCAAGACGATTATCGTGTCCAGCCACGTCATGGATGAGGCCGAACGCTGCGACGACCTGGTACTGATCCGCGACGCTCAACTTGTGGCGCACGACACGCCGCATCGCTTGTGCGAAAAAACCGGCACGCGCACCGTCGAGCAGGCATTTCTGAAATTGGCCGGCGCCGGGGTGCACGCCGGAAACGCGGCCACCGTAGCAAGGAGTGCCGCATGAGCCCCCGCCGCACCTTAGCCACCGCCGGTCGTGTGGTGATGCAGCTGCTGCACGACCCGCGCACTATCGGCCTGATGATCGTCGTCCCGTGCGTGCTCATCACGCTCCTCAAATACGTCTTCGATAAGCAGCCACTTGCGTTCAACGCAATCGGCCCGATGATCCTGGGTATCTTCCCGCTCATCATGATGTTCCTGATCACTTCCATTGCCACCCTGCGCGAGCGCAAAAACGGCACTCTGGACCGGCTGCTCACCATGCCCATCAGCAAGCTCGACTTCATCTTTGGCTACGCCCTGGCGTTTGCGTTGCTCGGCATTGTGCAGGCCAGCGTTGCCGCCATCGTGACACTCGGCTTGCTGGGCGTAACAGTGATGGCCGGCACACTGGCAGTAGTAACGGCCGCCGTACTCGCGGCGCTGCTCGGCATGGCACTGGGCCTACTGGTAAGCGCCTTTGCCACCAACGAATTCCAAGCTGTGGAACTGGTGATGCCCATTGTGATGCCGCAGGTGCTGCTGTGCGGCCTCTTTCTGCCGCGCGAGCAAATGGCGACTGCGCTGCAATGGGTTGCCGATGTCCTACCGCTTACCTACAGCGTGGACGCCATGAAACAAATCACCACGCATGCTGCTTGGACTGGCGAACTGGTGCGCGATCTGCTGATCGTGTTGGGCTGCACAGTGTTAGCACTGGTGCTCGGTTCGATCACCATCCGCCGTCAGGAGTAACAGGCGCCGGATAATCTCCGTCTCGTCGGAGTCATTGCGCAGCCTCTCGTACCGTTGGTATTGTGACTGCATTTTTTCGACCAAAAACTCCGGGTCGTGCCACTGAATTGCGCTGAAACCCTCTGCGTCCTCGTGGCTGCGCCAATCGTCGTGGATTTCTTGCAGATCACACGCAAAATAGAGGGTGGTTTTGTGGATGATGTTGCCGTCTTTGTCCGGATACTGCGATATGATGCCGCCCAGGAAATGTGTAATCGTGCCTTTGGCACCGAACTCCTCCAGTAAGCCCCGATGCAACGTGTCTTCAATAGTCTCGCCGGGCTCCATGGTCTCGCGCATGAGCAGATTGAGGTCGCTATACTGTTCGAACCGGTCGAAGTAATGGTGCGCAATCTGGCCGTCTTTGTTCCGCAGCACGCAGCCGACCGATAGGTGGTAGGGCGACTGAACGGTGCCGGCGTAGTAGTTCATGCCCCGCATTATAGCAGCTGCACTGGTGTGCTATAGTGACGGCATGATCAGCCTCATTATTCTCGATGCCGACGGCGTGCTAATCAACGGTGAACCGTTCCGTAGCGTCCGGGCGCGTGAGCTAGACATCGACAAAGCCAAAGAGGAAGAGTTCTTCGCTGGCATCTTCCAAGAATGTCTTGTCGGCAGGGCGGACCTGAAAGAATCGATCGCGCCCTATTTGCCGTCATTCGGTTGGCGGGGCACGGTCGACGAATTTTTGGATTGGTGGTTCAAGACCGAAAGCGGTGTCGATCAAACACTCGTGAGCTATGTTCGGCAACTGCGCCAATCAGGCGTAAAGGTGGTGCTCGCGACCAATCAGGAAAAATACCGCACCCAGTACATGCTGGAGCAGATGGGCTTTGATGGGAAGTTCGACAAGATCTACTCATCGGCCTTGGTCGGTCTCAAGAAGCCGGCCGTCGAATTTTACGCGTATATGGTCGAAGACATGGGCACCAGCAAGGATGAAGTGCTGTTCTGGGATGATGACCAGGGGAATATTGACGGCGCACTCGAGTACGGCATCAAAGCGCACTTCTACGAAGATTACGACTCGTTTTTGCGGGTAATGCAAGACGAATACGGAATGCCGGCTCCCGATGCACCGGTGTCTATAGCAGTTTGAGATCCTTCAGTTCCGGCGGTAAAAACCCCTCCGGCGCCTGGAAGTTGGCCTCCCACTCGTAGCCTTCGTTGTACCCCAGATCTTTCATGAGTTTGGTGGGCGCGTTGCGCAGGGCGAGCGGCACAGGCAGGTCGGGGTATTCGTGGGCAGCGGTCTGAGCGCCGTGCATGGCGTCGGCAACTTCGCGCGATTTATTCGTCTTGGCTAGCACCGCGGCGCAGTGGAACAGCGCGTACTGGCACTCGGGCATGCCGATGCGTTCGACTGCCTGGAACGCGCTGACGGCCAGATTCAACGCGGCTGGTGCGGCCAGCCCGATGTCTTCGGATGCAAAAATCACCATCCGCCGCGCCACAAACTTGGGATCCTCGCCCGCCTGCAGCATGCGCGCCAGGTAATACAGCGCGGCGTTAGCGTCCGATCCGCGCAGCGATTTGATAAACGCCGAGATGACATTGTAGTGATTCTCGCCCTTTTTGTCGTAGCCGGGCAGGCGGGTTTGCGCCGCGGTTTCGACCAGCTGCGGGGTGATCGTTTGGCCGGCCTTGTCCGTGCCGCCGGCCAGCTGCACGGCCAACTCCAGGTTTCCGAGTGCCACACGGGCATCGCCGCCACTCAATCGTGCCAGCAGATCGACGCTCGCCGCGGGCAGTCGTTTGGCGCTCAAACCAAGCTCCTTGGCCGCCCCCTTGACAATGGTGG
>CAZRWV010000012.1:0-13859 GCA_964603965.1 uncultured Candidatus Saccharibacteria bacterium | reverse complement strand
GTTCCTTTTCCGGCCAACGTGTAGCATTGATGCGTATGCGCAGATCGCCAAGCGCCTCATCTGGAACCTCAATGCGAAACGATCTGATCTCGTTCTCCGCCATACCCACCTCCTTTTTACTGCTACATCCATTAAACCAACTGGCGGCTACCCAGTCGGTACAAAACTTAACGAAATATTAGTTTGCGGGCGCCGAGTGGCCACAAATTCCTTGGTTGCATTGCATATCCAACAGCCGTACTTATAATGAAACATGATGATCTCCATTGCCCGCAAAAATCTGCTGAAAGACAAAACAAAATTCATCATCACCGTCAGTGGCATTGCTCTGGCCACCCTCATGGTCTTGTCGCTTATTGGGGTCTTCTTTGGGGTAACTGAAGCAACGCGCAATGTGCCGCTGACCGCTGGCGCCCAGTATTGGGTTATACAAAAGGGTGCGCAGAGCCAAGTAAACTCAACCTCTGTTCTGGAGCCAAACAAAGAAGCCGAGCTGCGCAGTCTGCCTGGCATGCGTTCCGCAACTCCCATCTTCAGCAATGGCACGAGTGTTATGGCAAACAACAAACGATTTTCGGCCATAGTTGTGGGATTCGATACGGCTACAGGTATTGGGCTGTCGGGCACAATGTATTCTGGGACCAAACATATCCGCAGTGGCGAGGCGCTCGTTGACCGCGCTTTGGCCGCAAAATACCACTTACAACTCAGCTCCAAAATCACCGCCGGCAGCCGCACGTTCACCATTGCAGGCATTACTCAAGGGACAAACATTATTGAGCTGCAATACGTCTTTATATCGTTTGATGACGCCAAGACTGCGTTTGACCCTGCACACCTGGTCAGCTACTACCTCCTGGATAGCTCTGAGCCCTTGAGGGTTTTGCAAAGGCAAGTTGCGGCAGTGCTTCCGGGCGGGCAAGTACAGACCAAAGAGGGCATAGCCGACAGCAACAGCGACGTTATGCACGGCAGTTTTGGTCCCATAGTTGACCTGATGGTAGTGGTTGGGCTGATTGTATCAACAGCCATAACGGGCTTAACCATCTACGCGGCTACTATGGAGCATGCCAAGGAATACGGGATTCTAAAGGCACTCGGGGTTAGCAACCGCAAGCTGTACGGCATTGTGTTTGAGCAGGCACTGGTGGCAAGCACGGCTGGCTTTGTGACAGGGCTAGTACTCTATGCAGTCGTGCATTGGTTGTCGTTTTACATATTGCCGGGTGTTGTTCTGGCCGTCCCGCCGTTCTACTATCTGCTTACTTTTTTGGTTGCCTGCGCAGCGGGGATTATCTCCCTTGTGTTGCCCATACGCAAAATTAACGATATCGATCCGGCCGAGGTATTCAACCGATGAGCCCTATCCTGCAAGCACGCCATCTCGTCAAACAATACGGTACTGGTCACGGCCGGGTAACTGCAGTGCACGACGCAACACTCGCCGCTCACCCCGGTGAAGTCGTTCTCGTCATGGGGCCCTCGGGCAGCGGCAAAACTACGCTGCTCAGCCTGCTTGGGGGACTGCTGTCTGCCGACGGCGGCAGCATTCTGTACGGCGACACAGATATAACGTCTCTGCAAAGGCGTGATCTTACAAAACTGCGCGCCCAGTACGTTGGCTTTGTGTTTCAGTCATTCAACCTCATTCCGACCCTGAATGCGTGGGAAAACGTGGCTGTAGTACCGCAACTGTTAGGACTAGACCAGGCAGGTGCACGCAAGCATACCCTGGATTTGCTGGATGAGTTAGGGCTAAAAGCTCGCGCCAATCATGCCATAAACCAGCTCAGCGGCGGTGAACAGCAACGAGTTTCGATTGCCCGAGCATTGATTACTAATCCCCAGCTCATCCTAGCCGACGAACCGACTGCCAACCTTGACTCCAAAAACGGCCACGCTGTTGCCGAGATACTGCACACCATTGCCCATCAGAAGCAACGCGCTGTGATCGTGGTCAGTCACGACGAGCGCATCAAAGGCCTAGCCGACCGCGTTCTGGTACTCGAGGATGGCAAGCTGCGATAACGCAGGGCAAAGAATTTTTATAGCCTGAAGTTCGTCTTGCAGATACAGTAGGTGGATCTAATCGGAGAACACCCGTGGGTAAGCACAAGACAGCGAAAAAGTCGGAAACGACTGTAACAGCACATCAGCACAACCGCGCAGGCACAACTCCACAAGCGCCTAAGGCTAACCAGCACGGTCAGAATTAGGCCCCTTATGAGCGATAGCCTACCGGTTCACGCTATTGCTAATGTTATTCGCCTTGTTCATAGCATCGTTGGCCCTGCTGTTAGCCTTGGCCGCCCAGATCAGCGCAGCAATTGACAGTATGAGCGCAATGATTGCCAGTGTCCTGGCCATGCCATCGCTTTTGTTGGCCATCTCGTAGTTTCTATCGTCTGCCATATGTATCTCCTTGTTGACACGTATATGGTAGTATGCGCTTTTAGCTGAGAGATCATGTAAAAAAGATTACCTATCCCGGGGATTCTGCTATTGTCACCGCAAGCCCAGCTGCTAGAATAAATCACAGTAAACTAGGGCTGAAAGCCGTTGAAAAAATCATCGCAATAGTTGCCATGGCCGAAGCGCTGGCCTATTCGCTCGGCGTATAGATTATGCTACGGATTTTCAGGAACCAGGGCGCCGTCGCGTCATCAATCCCGTGAACACCAGCCCAATTACCCCCAAGCGCAAGATCTACGACTAAATAATACGGCTGGTCATATGGCCAATCGAGCGGGTTGTTATTGGTCTTCTGCCGTGAGGCGTACGGTACTCCATCGAGCGTAAAAGTAATACTGGTAGGGGTTTTAATGACGCCGTATCGGTGGTATGTGCTGTAGGCATCATGGACGTATGCCGGGGTATATGTAGGCGCAGCGTGGACTTCATTGTAGCTGTGCGCGGCCGGGATATTTTGGTCTGGTATGCTACCAATAGCCTCCGCAAAGTCAATTTCGCCGTTCAGAGCCCAAGCCAAACGATCACTATGCGCAAGCCCAAAGTCTGCCGGCTTCAGAACGTTGCTTGCCGGCAATAGCCAGGCCGCAGGCCAAGTACCATTGCCCGCGGGCAGCATCATGTCCACCTCCAACGTGCCGTAGGTGAAATCGAATATACCCTTGGTGTTAACGCGCGCAGAGGTGTAGTGCTTACCATTCAAATCTTCTGGCCTGGCTTCTATAACCAATGCGCCACTTGCTACCCTGACATTGGACGTACGTGAAGTATACGTCTCGGCCTCGTTATTGTAATCCGCAATCATGTTGCCGCTTTCAAAATTCCAATCGCCCTGCCTGAGCGGTCCGTCTGGCATTGACGAGAAGTTGCGGCTCCAGGCCGCTTCTCCGTGGTTGGGCTGGATAGTAGCCTGCGTATCGGCAGGAGTGGATCTCGTCGGGGTATCATCGTACTTTACGGCCGCGCTCAACACCACCGCCTGCCTTACTAGCAATAAAAGCAGTACGTAGAGCGGCAGCACCACTAACATGGCCGCAAATTGTCGAGCACGGTTGTCTTTAGATGTCTGGTAACCAATCATGACGCGTCTCACTCAGTAACGTTGTAACTCTATTCCTCGGTCAAAGATGGCTGTAACACGACAAGCCTGGCCGGCCAGAGGCTGCGCAGGGTGCTGAAGTTATTACCGAAATACTTCAGCTTGGACTGCAGGTAAATAGTCACCGGCAACGCGCAGATTACAAGGTGCTCAATCGTCCAGCCTAGACTCGAGCTGAAGGCACTGCCAGTCAGCACGGCAATGGGCGCTATGGCAGCCAAGTTAATCAGTATCCACTGGAAATGGGGGCTGAATGTCTTTAGATTATCGGGCGAAGTTAGGTTACCCTTGGCAGTCACAGCGTACGTTAACGGTTTACGCGAAAGCGCCTGGATAGCTGCACTAACATACACTGGGATACACATGAGCATTAGACCCATGCCCTTGATACCCCAATCTTTGCGTTCGTGCTCGACCAGATTAAACCGACGTAGCCACCAGAACAAGCTTAGGCCGCTCACCAGGGAATACAGCCACAACAGCACAAACTCCGAACCAACATGCATACCGCTGGCCGATGCAGCCGCAAATGCCAGTGTGGTCACCGAGCTCATCACCCATGCCACAGCAACCGAGGGATAGAAAAACTGCAGCATCAGAAAAGCTAGCGCCTGCATCTTGGACATGGACCTAACCGCGCGCCCCGTCGACTTCATGAGGATTTCCCAAATGCCATATGCCCAGCGCTTCTGCTGGTTAAAGTAGTCAGTAAATGAAGCAGGGCCTTCGCCAACAGCAACAATATCGGGAGTATACACACCTTTCCAGTTGTTGCCGGTGTCACCGTTTCGAGCGCCAAAAATAACCATCGACGTTAAGTGGTCCTCGATAATACAGTCCTGATAGCCGTTAATTTGCTTGAATGCCTTGGCGCGGTACAAGTGGTTTGTGCCGATCAACAGTGGAGCTCCCATGCCGTTTCCGCCTCGTTGGATAATGCCGTGGAAGATATATGCTTGAAATGCAGATGCATCCGCAATCCAGTTCGACTTGATGTTTCCATAGACCTGAGGCGCAACTACAAAGCCAACATCCGGGTCTTTAAAATACCCGAGCGTTCTAGTCAGAAAGTTCTGACGTGGCACGTGGTCGGGGTCCATTTGTGCCACAATGTCGTAGCTGTTTTCGTGCTTACTCCGCCAGGAATTGTGATTACCGTGCTTGGTACGAGCTTTGAACTGCCCAGATTGGGTGTTCCACTCGGTCTTGCCCTTACGGGAAAAATGATTGACACCCATGTCTACGCAACGAGCCTTCACATACCGGTCGTTACCTTCATCGAGCAGCCAGACATCGAGCGTATTACCTTCACCTGGATCGATGCGCTTCATAGCTTCGAGCGTCTTAGCAACGAGCTCAAAAGGCTCCTTGCCCGGAACAATCGTCGTTAGGACGGCAATCCGCAGACCTTTTTCAGGCACCATGGGTATGGGGTCCTTGGCAAAGTACGCGAAAACGATCAGCGTTAAACTCTGAAGTACACGTATAAGCTCAACCAGGAGCGCCAGGCCGGTCGCAATAACCAGCACCCAACTAAAGCCGCTGAGCATCACATTGCTAATAAAATACGCAGCCAGACTTGCAGACGAAACAAGAAACGCCAGCAAAAAGAGCAGAAGCGTGATGTTCTCATGCTTGGCAAATACCTTTTTGTACTGGACACCGTTAGCCTTCTGTAGTCGACCGGTAATAGCCGAACCACCCTGATACATGTTAGCCACTGGTTTCTCCTATCTCCTGCACGCTTATTGAAGAAACGTGCATGACGTGATTTATTATAGCACACTGTTGCGTCTTTGTCCATATATTTTCCTAGCATTCTTTCGTAATCTCCTGACATCAAAAAATACAACGATATCTTGTGGCACGGCCGTCTATTGGGCTTTATAATCTGGGATATGGGTAGCAACGAGTCATCCAAACGGGGCCTAAGACTTATACCCATGACCCTTTTGACATTTCTGCTCGTTAGTGGGGGCGTGCTGGCGTACGCACTACCAGATACCAGCACACCAACCGCATCTGCCATAGAACCGAATAAAACCAAGGGAGCCGCCATACGTACCAGCAAAGACAGCATGGCCAGCGGCATTCCACCAGCAAACAGCTTATCGGGAGTAAGCGTTTCATCCGCGGCCATATCGACCAACGCCGCCGCACCCCAAACTAAAGCGAGCCGGCCAACACAGCCGATACAACCAACAAAGCCTGCCGACACATTTCAAATAAATGAGCAGTTCTCGGGATCAAGCCTGAACAATTCATTGTGGCAAGCCATGACACGTGCGAAGGGTTACCGCAATAACGAGGAACAAGATTATTTGCCTTCCCAGGTAGCTGTTTCGAACGGCACCTTGCAAATCACCGCCCACCGGGACGCAAGCGGCAACTGGCATTCCGGAGAAGTAAACTCTAAATGGAATTACACTTACGGTGAATTTGAGGTTCGCTTAGCGCTATCAACTACTGGTCCTGGGGTCTGGCCGGCTGCCTGGCTGCTGGGGGTCACAGATACCTGGCCCAACGGAGGCGAACTTGACATGTTTGAAAACATCAATGGAGACAATCGTGTGTACGGAACTCTCCACGGAGGAGGCGACACCGGGGCGTGGCAACTGCAGAAACAGGCTACCGGCAGTAATGTTACACAGTATCACACCTACAAAATAATCAAGCAACCAAACTCCATCAGTTGGTGGATTGACGGCGTGCGGCAAGCACTATGGACACCCACACAGGTGCCAGGCGGCGGCGTATGGCCATTTGAATCGCATGCCAATATCGGCATATTAAGCCTGGCGATCGGTGGAGCATGGCCCGGCCCAAGCAACGCGGGTACGCCCAGCACGATCACAATGTACGTAGATTACTTTACCGCCAAGAATGCTACATGAGTGGTCCGTCACCGGGCTTGTGGGGTGCATGTCATTGGTAATACAGGGCCCGCTTCTCCGGGACATTAACGAGGATGGCGTGGCACGTGGCATCTAGCTCTGAGTGCGAGTGCTGTTTGTAGCGCTCGCAAGTGGAGCAGCTGGCATCATCTTGACGACAGCCAGCTTGGTCAGCGCACGCGTACGCCGCAACACAACGCCCACAAAGCTTCTGCTATAGTTATACCGATGAAACAAGTCGCCAAAATAGTCATCATCGACCCGGACGACAAATATCTGTTGTTTTACCGGGCTGCGCACCCGGCCTTCGGCGACGACCCGGATCTGCCGGGCGGCACACTGGAAACAGGTGAATCCATCACAGAAACGATGGTACGCGAAGTGCAAGAGGAAGCGGGCATAGACATCGACGCGAAAGCCATCAAGCAGGTGTTCGCCGGCACGGAGTATTCCAAGCGCGGCACCCGATACGTGCTATTCGTTGCCAGGGTAGCCAAGACGCCCGAGGTAACACTAAGCTGGGAGCACAAGTCGTACGTTTGGCTCGACCGTGACAGTTTTTTGCAGCAGGTCAGCACCGCCAAAGACAGCTATATGCGCATGGTGTACGACGTGCTGAAATAGCCCAGCGGCGTTAATATTCATCCATTACGTGGGTTTGTTCGATGAACCCAAATGCACCCCCCTCAGCCAGGGCGATCATGTCAGTTACACCTTGATGCGTTTTGGGATTCGCTTCGATCTCGTCGAGGGTCATCCACACATTTTCGCCGGTTTCGCCCTTGGCCAGCAGCTCACCGTGCGGCTCGGTCGCCCACACCACAAAAAAGAATTTATCCTGTACAATCCGGCCCAGATATTCGTCTTTGAAATGCACTAACCCACACAGCTGCATGGCACACGTCAAACCCGTTTCTTTTAGCATATTGCGCCCAGCAGCAACCAAAACGTCTTCGCCAAACAAGATCTTGCCGCCAGGTTCCGCAATGTTGCCGGTGTAGGGTACTTTGGTGCGATACTGCATCAAATACTGCCTGCGGCCATCGTGCTCGCGCGCCAGTATCACCCGGCAGGCCACGAAGCCTTGCTCGATAAACTGGTTTGATTTGGTGTCGAGCAGGACCGACCGGCTGCGGCCATTCACTGACAGGTTGTAGATACCGTCTTCCGACTTTTCGACCAGTCCGTACTTGAGCAACTGCCGCAGATGATACGAAAACTGGTCGCTCGAAAACGCCCGCGTGTTGATCTGCGCAAACCGGAGCGGTCCGCGCGTAAACAGCTGGCCCATGATAAACGCCTGCACCTCGTTGATGTCCGTCTGATATTTCACCTTGCACCGAATGTACCACAGGGGCGGCGTCAAAAATAGGTGGAGGCGCCTTCACTAGATTCCGCTATAGCTACGCTGCTACTGTGGTGATAGACCGGTTCAGTCCGTAATTAGAATCATTTTTAGTTATATCCACCTGGAAAGGGGGGTTTGTTTGCTATGGAAAAAATCAAGCAACGCATTGCATGTATTGCGGTTATTCAGTACCGATCAAAAGTACTCATCCTGCGCGAAGCCGCTACGTACACCGACGGCGTCAACCTTGGCCGGTACCAGTTGCCCGGCGGTCGAATCGAGCCAGGTGAACCGTTTTTGGACGGCCTGGCGCGCGAAGTATTCGAAGAAACCGGTTTGCACGTTACGATTGGCAAACCGATATTTGTGGGCGAGTGGTTCCCGGTTATCCGCGGCGAGCAGAACCAGATCGTGGGGATGTTTTTTGCCTGCACCGCCCGTAGTAGCCGGGTGCGCTTAAGCACCGAACACGACGATTACCAGTGGATCGACCCGACCACATACGAGCAGTACAACCTGGTGACACCCGAAGACCAGGTCTTGCACGAATATTTGCTATTATGGAAGTATGTCCGCAACGATCACCTGTAAGACTACGCTGTTCACCATCGGCACCTGGACCATCCTGCGCCTGCCAGAAGACGCCAGCGCCAAGCTGCCATCACGCGGCCAGGTCATGGCGGAAGGTACGCTCAATGGTGCGCCGTTCCGCACGCCGCTCGAGCCAGACGGCCGGTTTCGCCACTGGTTCCAGCCCGATGACAAGCTACTCAAAGCTTCCCATGCAACTGTAGGCGACACCGTAACGCTCGAGATTACTCCCACCAAAGACTGGCCAGAACCCGAAGTGCCAGCCGATTGGCAAAAAGCACTCGCAGCGAGCCCAAAAGCACACGACCTGTGGCAACGCGTTACGCCTATGGCACGCTGGGAATGGATCCGCTGGGCCCGCGCCACTGGCAGCGCCGAAACGCACGAGCGGCGCATCGCCGTCGGCATCTCCAAGCTCACCAGCGGCAAACGGCGGCCATGCTGCTGGAACCGCAATCTGTGCACCGAACCATCAGTGTCCAAGAACGGCTTACTCCTGCAGCCTGACGCATCCAGTTAGTTTTTCGACAGACGCGCCACCACCGCTCCCGTGATAATACAGCTATTAAACGGGAGGCGGCGGGCGAATATGCACAGCGCGACTGAACAGTATGTTGCCGTATCACTGCAAAACAGCGTCAATAAGGTGACGGATGTCATCCCGTCCATCATCGGCTTTATTCTGTTGATAGTCACCGGCTGGATATTTGCTGCCATCGTCACCAAGCTAATCCGCAGCTTACTACGCAAATTACAGTTCGACCGCGCCATCGCGAAATCACCGGCCGGTTCGTACGTTGAGCGAGTCATATCGCACCCGAGCGAATTTTTGGCCAAGCTGGCCTATTGGATCATCCTGATCGGCTTTATATTGTTTGCCGTTTCCAGCTTGGGCGTGCCCGCTCTGACACTGATCGTAAACGGCATTTACCGCTACATCCCGAACGTGATCGCGGCGATCATCATATTCCTAGTGGCCAGCGCACTGACTGCCGGCGCCGAAGCTTTTGTAGTGAAAGTATTGGGCAAGGGAGCGCTTGCCAAGCTGGTGGGCGCCATCGTGCCTGGCATCATCCTGCCAATCGCTATCTTTATGATTCTGGACCAACTGCACATCGCCCGGAACATCGTGGACATCACCTACACGGCCCTTGTCGGCTCTGTCGCACTCGGCCTGGCGCTCGCCTTTGGGCTGGGCGGCCGAGAGCTCGCCGCACAGATATTGCAACAAGCCTATGACAACTCACAAGCCAAAAGCGGCCAGCTGGGGCGCGAATACCGCCAAGCCAAAAGCAATGCCCGCAACAGTGCCGAAGAGATGCGTAAGAAAACACAGTAGCGCCACCACAGGTTCCGGGCAGCCACTTGCTATACTAGCGATATGCAGAAAGCTGTCACCCACACACGCACCAGACCGCTGACCAAGCACGAGTTCCTGCAAAAGATCAGGCAACTACCGGGCGGTACATTGCTAGTATTCGGCATCAAGCAGGCTTGGGCAGCGCTGTTCGGTGGCCTGATGCTGGTAGCCATCGTCATAACCAGCCAGGTGCACTTGCCGTGGCTGAACGCCTACGATTGGCTGTTCCTGTTTGCCATCGCCATCCAGGCAGGTATGCTGCTGTCCAAACTGGAGCAGCCGCACGAGGTCATCACTATCTGCCTATTTCACCTGGTGGGCCTGGGTATGGAACTGTTCAAGACGTCGAACGGGGTAGGGTCGTGGTCGTATCCCGGCGATGCGTTCTTCAGACTCGGCAGCGTACCACTGTTTTCCGGCTTTATGTATGCTGCGGTAGGTAGCTACATGGCACGCGCGTGGCGCGTGCTGAACCTGTCGTTCAGCAATTATCCGGCTCGCCGCTGGACCATTGCACTAGCCCTGGCCATCTACGGCAACTTCTTTTTGGATCACTATGGTTATGACGCTCGCTATCTGCTGCTCGGCGCGCTCGTGGTGTTATTTGTCCGGACACGTGTCAGCTATAGCATCAACAAAACAGTCCGGCACATGCCGCTATTGGTGGGTTTTGGACTGATCGCCGTCTTCATTTGGCTGGCCGAAAACATCGGCACATACACTAGAACATGGCTCTACCCGAGCCAACTAACGCATTGGCACGTCATCGGCGCCACCAAGCTTGGTTCGTGGCTGCTGCTGATGGTTATCAGCTACATTATGGTCGATATGCTGTACTACCTTCGCGCCCAGAAAGCTGCGTTCCGGCAGGGCCCTGCAAATCCACAACATATCTCTGATATACTTACATGAGGAAAAACCTTACAGATGCAGCAAACGATATACCCAGACGTAAAAGCAGTGGTCACTAGATTCGTCTACAACATGTGGAACGGCCAGTTGGAGCCAGAGACGCTACGTGGACATGATTACGGCCAGACACTCCATCACGAGCCAAGCGCTGCCGAACAGGCGATAGCCATTTTTCTGAACACGCTGAGATTAGATGATCGGGGTCTCGTATTAAACGCTCGTGAGGCTGAGCACCGTGCAGCGCAATATATCCGTTCTTATCTTGATCCTTCCTACCATGTAGATCCGCCGTTTACATCCACGGAAACCGAGAGAAGTCACTATCGCTCTTCTTCGTCAGGCCCCATGCCATAAAGGTCACTTTCCTATGAACATTCCGACCGAAAAACCCATCGAAAAAGTCGTATACCTGGTCCGCCACGGCCAAAGCGCACACAACATCGCCCCCGTATTCCAGGCCGCTGATGCCATGCTTAGCCCTGAAGGCGAGCACCAAGCCGAGGTCGTCGCCGAGAGGCTGTCGCAGGTACCGTTCGAGGTACTCGTTTCCAGCCCGCTGCCGCGTGCCCACCAGACCGCCGAACTGATCGCTGCCAAGACCAAGCACGAGGTAGTCTTTAGCGACTTGTTCGTGGAACGCCGCAAGCCCAAAGCCGTCGAAGGCAAACCATACACCGACAAAGAGGCCGCTCGTATCTGGCGTGAATGGTCAGAAGATTTATACATCCCAGGACTAAGCAGAGACCGCCACGACGGGGAAACGTACGACGATCTGATTGCCCGCACCGGCGCCGCGCTGCAATTCCTGCTGGATCGCCCCGAAGCGCAGTTAGCGGTCGTCACGCACGGCTACTTTTTGCGCACCATTATGGCCCGCGTCCTGCTGGGCGATAACCTAAACGGCACGCTGCTGCGCCGCTTCCAGGAGCTCATGAATGTCGCCAACACCGGCATTACGGTACTCAAATACAAAGAAGCGTTCGAGCAGCCGCACCGCTGGCGCGTCTGGACATACAACGACCACTCGCACTTTGCCGATTAGGCACTTGATCAGCTCCGGAAACGCCGACTGTAATATCCCCCATATCGCCGGACCGGCCGCAGGCGTAGGCTGTGGCCCAAGGGGTGATACGTGCACAGACCGGCAGGAACCGAGACACACCAGCAGCGAGTCCGTTCGCCGGCATCAACCGTGGCGGCGATTGCCGCAGTGCTGCTATTCGCCTGGTTTGGTACGTTTGTAAGAACCGGGCATGTGGGAGTGTTGGAGACCGGCGTCTTCCGGCTGCTCAACAATTTACCTGACGCAGTGCGGCCACTACTAGTGGCCGTGATGCAGTTCGGCTCGTATGTAGGAATTGCTGCGATTTCCGTCGTACTCGCTGTATGGCGACGGCTGCGCCTGGCCCGTGATGTCCTTATAGCCGGCAATCTAGCGTATTTTGCGGCCACTGCCGCCAAGCTACTGTACTCGCGCGCTCGACCACCGGGACTGCTCCTGAATGTGATCGTCCGGGACAAGTCCAGCGCAGGCAGCTCCGGTTTCCCCTCGGGCCATGCTGCCGTGGCCGGTTCGCTCGTGACCGTGCTAGCGCCCTACATACCGCGGCGCTTTCGGCTGTGGTGGTGGCTGATCTTGCCGCTCGTGATGATCGCCCGTATGTTTGTGGGCGCGCACCTGCCGCTAGACGTCATCGGCGGCGCGCTGATTGGCATCGCGGCCGGCGCGCTCGTGCATATTGCATTCGGCATCGAGGACCGCAGCCGTAACGCACCGTATATCACCGGCCGCTTGCGCAGCAACTTCGCCAACGTCCAGTCCGTGACGCCGCTGGCCAGCGACGCGCGGGCCTCGCTGCCGTACATCGTGGCCTTGCGCGGCCAGGGCAGGCGATTCGTAAAAGTCTCATCCCGGGTGAACATCACGGCCGACCAACTCTTTCGGATTTTTCGCTGGCTGGCGTACACCCACACCGAGAGTACATCGCCGTATGCCACCAACCAGCAAAAGGTTGAGCACGAAGCGCTGATGCTGATGATGGCCAAGCGCTCCGGCACGCAAGTACCTGCGTTTTTGGGCTTCTGGCAGGATCGGGTAACCGACATCGCGTTTTTGTTCCAGCAGTACGTTACCGGCCACAGCTTGGACACGCTGCCACAGGCGGTGATACGACCCAAGGTGCTCGATCAGGTATTCGCTCAGACCGCTCGTTTGCATTCCGCCAAGATAGCCCACCGCGACCTTCGCCCGGCGAATTTGCTACTTACCGCTAGCAACGGTATTTACATCATCGACTTCGGCTACGCCGAAAGCAGCGCCAGCCCGAACGCGATCATACTGGATAATGTAGAGCTGATCGTGTCGTTATCGCTCCTGACGGATTATCAGCGGGTGATCACCGCCTTTCTGCGCCACCACCCCAAGCGGCAGCTGACCGCGCTGTTGCCGTACCTCCAGCCGGCGGCGGTCTCGCACAGCACCCGCCGGCAACTGCACAGACATCACGGACTGGTCGACGCGATTGCCGACCACATCGCACAGCTGAGCGGCCGGCGCCAGCCCAAACTGGAGAGTCTGCAGCGGATCACGTACACCCGCGTATTTATCCTCGTCGCTGCGCTGCTCGGCATCCATTTTCTGCTGCCGCAAGTAGGGGAGTTGCACCGATCAATCACGGCGCTACGATCAGTCATCCCCGGTTGGGTGCTCGTAGCGCTCGTTGGCAGCTTTGGTACCTACCTGGCGGCAGCTTACTGCCAAACCGCGGTTAGCACGGTGCGTGTGCCCTATGTGGTCATGACCTACGCCCAGTTCGCCGCTTCGTTCACCAATCGCTTTGTGCCCGTCAACATCGGCACGGTCGCACTATCGAGCCGCGTTACCATCCGCCATGGCATGCCCAAAGACAAGGCAGTCGCTGCCGCGACGCTGCCAATCGCCGCCGGACTGGTTATAACAGGGATTCTGACGCTCCTCGCGGCCCGCGGCGCCTTGCTGCCGCTAGCAGGCAAATTCCACGTCTCCAAAGACGTGCAAATCCTGGTGCTGGTGATCGTTGTCAGCGTGGTACTCGGCGTCGTCACGCTGCCATTCCTGCGTCGGCATCTGCTGCAGATCGTGCGCCCAGCCTGGAAATCGCTGCTCACGCTCCGATCGCCAGCACGTACCATCAAGTTGTTTGCCGG
>CAZRWV010000011.1:0-13988 GCA_964603965.1 uncultured Candidatus Saccharibacteria bacterium | reverse complement strand
TTTTGTACAGCGCTGTTTACCAAGCCGAAAAACTCAAAAACGACAATGGCGACAAAGTCAATGATTACGACAAAAAAGTCATCGACGAAGCCGTCGAAGCCGCTAAAAAAGTGGTGGCCGACGAAAAAGCCGACAAAGATACCCTAGAAGCGGCTGCCAAAGAGCTCAACGACAAAATCATGCCAATTGGCGCCAAGCTATACGAAGAAGCTGCCAAAGAGGCTCCGACCGAAGGCGACGCCACTAAAGGTTCTAAAGAATCGACAGCCGCCGAGGGCGAAGTAGTCGACGATAAAGACAAGAAATAAAGTAACGAGGCTAAACTCTAAATGGCTAAGCGCGATTACTACGAAGTCTTGGGCGTTGGCAAAACGGCCAGCGCCGACGAGATTAAAAAGGCTTTTCGCAAAAAAGCTGTTGAGTTACATCCCGATCGGGGCGGCGATGAGGCCAAGTTTAAAGAAGCCAACGAAGCTTACGAGGTTCTAAAAGATGCCAGTAAGCGCCAGCGCTACGACCAGTTCGGCCACGCCGGCGTGGGCGGCAATGGCGGCGGCAACCCGTTCGGCGGCGGCTTTAATGACCAGAACGTCAACTTCGACTTTGGCGACCTGGGCTTGGGTGATATCTTTGGTAGCTTCTTTGGCGGTGGTGCCGGGCAGGCTGGTGGTCGGCCGCGCCAAGCTCGCGGTAACGATGTGGAAACCCGTGTGGAAATCACGTTCGAACAGGCTGTGTTTGGCACTGAACTCGAACTCGGCCTCAACCTAGAAGACACGTGCAGCCACTGCAAGGGCACCACGGCCGAGCCGGGCCACGGCCTCAAGACTTGCGAGACGTGTAAAGGCGCAGGCCAGGTGGTAACGGCCACGCGCACCATCTTTGGCAACATCCAACAGGCAATGGTGTGCCCCACCTGCAAGGGCACCGGCAACGTACCTGAAAAGGTCTGTAGCGTCTGTCACGGCCGCGGCACCGAAAAGCGGGTGCAGAAGATCCAGCTGAAGGTCCCGGCTGGCATCGACGACGGCGCCACGATTCGCTTGCGCGAGCACGGCGAAGCTGTAGCCAACGGTCCCAAGGGCGATCTGTATGTCCACGTCCGCGTAAAAGCCCACAAGCGCTTCACGCGCGAAGGTGACCTGATCTTGAGCGAAGAGCACGTCGGCATGGTGGAAGCCGCCCTAGGCACCGAGATCGACGTCGATACCGTGGACGGCATGATGCGCATGAAAGTTCCCGCCGGCACGCAGAGCGGTACCGACTTCAAACTAAGCGGCCACGGCGTGCCGCACCTGCGCGGCGATAGCCGCGGGGCTCACATTGTGACGGTTGTAGTTGATACACCCACCAAACTCAGCAAAGAACAGAAAGAGCTGCTCGAGCAATTCGCTACTGGGGGTCAGAAGAAGAGGGGACGGGGATTATTTTAGCCTTACGGAGGACCCTGGCTGCTCGCCTTGCGGCGACTAGTCTATCCCTTTCCTCTGTTGCCTCTGCGGCGGCGGTAGCCCACGAGGCCATAGTGCGTAGGGTTACGCCGTTTGCCTGGCCCCATCTACGGGCAGTCGTCAGCCCTGCTTTTACGCGGGGAGGAAGCGTCGAGTGGGACGCGACCCTGCCCTTGTTCTTGTTCGCCTGTTCCTTGTGAAACGCTGTGGCATATAGTTCACGGGCCGTCTGGCCCTCCTGATGGATCGCACCGCCCATGGATATAGGAACGTTATATTCATCGCGGAGCCGGGTAACCATACGAGTAATGTAGGCCTCAAGGTCTTCTGGATTATTGATGCCAACAATCGCTATACCAATCTCATCACCATTAATGTGTACGAATCTCGCCCTAAATGGAATCTTTGGCTCGTCGTCTGTGGGCGCGTCTGTACGACGCCGACGCTCACCAGTATCGGCTGCCAGAGCTGCGCCTCGCGTGACACCTATCAGTATTTCGTCAAAAGCCCTGCGCATTCCTTCCAGAAATGCGTCGCCACCATCTTGACCCTTGAACCAGTTGATATCCGACAGACCATCAACATCACCCCCAACAACCGCACAGTTTCCGGGGAATTGTCGTATGTCTTCTTCTATGTATCCGAAGAGAATATGCCGTCTATCCGGAGCCCCTTCTCCTTGCGGCGCCGGTGGCATACGAAACGGAGGCTGTCCTGAACCTGGCCCCAATATCTCGGGAGCTGTACCATCCGAAGGGTTAACCGTCGACATAACTGCTAGATTATACCCTATATATAGTGAATAGTCAAGTTCTGCCTGATTCTACAGCTTCTAGTCGATGATTATCGAGAACGCCGAGCCCGCACCAATCCTCGCAGTATAAGGCCGTCTGGCCTGCCAGGGCCGGTATCATCGTCACCCCGACGCTGCCTTGGCACTACGGGCAACTGTCCGGTGGTACGCACCAGCGCCGCTGCCCCCAGATACTTGGTGGCGCTCCGTTCGGGAATGCGGCCGAACCGCAGCGCCTGGCGTGTGACCCACAGCGCAAATCGTCGTCTGATGGACCTGACCTGCTGGCCTGCCCGCTCCAACTTGTTCTCTCGCATCAGGGCATCGACGTCGTCCAAAAAGCCTTCGATGGATTCGCCGGCTCGGTATGCCCGACCGCCCAGGGACGCGCCTATGCCCTCTGCATCAAGCTCGGCCTGGATACGTTCCCTGAGCGCGGTTACATCAAACCTGCCATGCATAAGCAGCAGGAACTCGTCGCCAGTTGGATTGAGCACAACCTCATCCTCTGGTCGAATGTGTTCCAGCATAATCGCGTGTGCCCTGGCAATCCGTTTGTTGCCGGCGTCATGCCCCTGTGTGTCATTGACACTTTTCATGTCGTCCAGATCGCCGGCCATAGCTGTCCGATTACGGTCTAGGGCAATCATCTGCCCCACAAACTCAACCAAAGCCGCGCGCCGCTTTGCTGCGTCTATCGCTTCCGGTATCGGAGGTAGTTGCCCTGCACCATTTCCGCTAGTCTCGCCGATTACATCCACCATATATCTAATGCCCGTATCACAAATGTAGCAATATCGTATACGAGACGACGGTGTTGCCGCTGTATGAACGTTCACAAATCAAACCAGAAGCGCTATGATGCAAGTATCATGCGTGCACCGCACCCCCAACGGCCGTCTGCCGCTCGCCAAACGCTAGCCCGTGACCAGAACGGCTTTATTCCGATGATTATCTGCCTGATTCTGCTGATCGTGGTGGTGCTGTACGTGTCGTATCAGCACGTGGCTCAGGCGCAGCACTAACCGCAGAGTGATGCGAGGTACTCTGCAAGATGGTCAGTAATGCGTTTTGATCCTGGATCGTCAACAGGTGATAGGCCCGGGCGGCCATTCAGCTCAATGAGTTTCCAGCCGCTAGGGGTGTTAGCAAAATCGGCCGCATAATAGCGGGGATAATCCTTAAAGTAGTCGTCTATTTCGAGTGTGAGCTTTTTGATAGTCTCGGGTAATTCGTCTGGATACAGAAACCGTTCACTACCGCCCTGGGCGATATTTGCTCGGTATTCACCGGCTGCTGGCTGGCGCAAAGTACCGCCCCAAATCTCACCGCCACCTATCTTAACGCGCATATCATGCATACCTTCTGCTAGGCCAGCGACACCAACCGAGGTATCCATGAATTCCTGGACAAGCAATGGATATTCATCCGGGATTTTTTGCAGCACCTCGGCTTTTGTGCCGATAAAAACGAGATTGCCACCGCTGCCGCGGGGCGCCTTTACGACTACCGGCTCGCTGTCGACACGCTCGATAGCCTCTAGGAGCTCGCGTTTGCTATTGCACAGAACAGTCAGTGGCTGGTATTTACTAAAATGCTCGTAGGTTTCGAACTTATCGCCCATGACGGTACGTACGAATGGAGGGTTGAGTACGGTCATGTCTGTACCTGCGAAGCCGCCCCTGTTATGCACTACATCCGCTTTGATGTTTGATACGACTTGAAATTTGTCGAGCGGTACTTTGGTATCCGTGGTGTAGGCAACTTCGAATACGCCGTTGCCCTTATACGCGTCGTTCTTCGTGACGAAGTAGGCGTTAACACCGAGCGCACGTAAGGCGAGCAGCAAGTCGAGGTAGGCGCTGTAGTAATAGGCAGTATCGAACGGGTGCCTGTTTTCGTCAATGTTTCGACAGAATATGACTACTGTTTTTGATCGTTTCATTAATATAACAATAGCATATTTTGTGGCAATTAGTCAAGGCTTGGACGTGTATCTGCTCACACCCGATCCCACCGCCGCTAGCTGCTGGGGTAGGGTGTGAGCGGCCACCAGCGTTGGCATTGTAATAATGCCGTCAGTATGCTATAACAAGCATTGTTATGGCAGCCGAAAATCTAGTTCGTAACCTAACCGAAACGCCGATCCCGGTCGACCCTGATCTTGTGGATCCGACTCCAGGTACCACGGAGTACGAGGCTGCCGAAATAAGGGCGGAGGCTGTAAATCATATAGGGGCTATGCCTTGGCTGCCGCAGGGCCCGGACACCTGGATGCGCGACATATATGATCGCGTAGTGGTGATGGAGCGCAGGCTGGCTGCCCCGAACCTACAAAGCGCTGAATACGGCCCCGGTACGGCGGAGAGGGAAGACGCGGTAGCCGAGAGCATAGGCGCGGGCAGGTATCTGTTCACGGCAGTGCACGCTACGAGAACGAAGCGTCGGGTGACGGGCGAACTCGGCTTCCCGGATACGGGCACGGCCGGCCTAGCGGCTGTCTTGGCCGAAGACCACGGTCGTGCCTTTATAATGACTGGCCGGCAGACCGGCAGTGCCGCCATGGATCCAGAACATCCTATAAAGGACGCTGTACGAGAGCACCTGGCTGCGGCCACGGGCTTTTTGGATATTCACGGCTGTGCGTCTCACCTGTTTACGGACCCTAAACATCCGTTCAACTTGCATGCGTCCATCGGACTTGGCATCGATGCGAGCGATCAGGAGCGGGAGCTTGCTCTGGACGTCCAACGTTTTGGGCGTTCACTCGGGCTGTACGTGGTGATAGGCAACGACCAATGGTATCATTCACAACTGGACGACTCAACACAGCTGAAGCGTAATGTCGACGGTACAGCATACACAGGCCAGCTGGCGGGCGCCAAGCCCAACATGATGGTTAACTATGTCCGCGGATTGCTTAGGGACCTTGGTCGCGCGGCAGTGCCTTCATTACAGATGGAGTTAGCGGGGCTATTGCGCGTAACACCTGAGGATGCGAGCAAAAAGGACGAGCGCACGAAAGTGGTCGGTGTGGCGCTTGGTTTTGCATTGCTGGATTATATCGCCAGGCTGGCGCCGGCAGCTGTCGCCCCCACTGTGCCCAACGAGGCTTAGCGGATACAGGGGTGGCGTGGTACAGTAGGGTCATAGTATGAAGAAAGTTTTGATAATCACATCTAGTTCCAGACAAAGTGTTGCTTGGAGAGAGCGCGAGCCGTATGTTCGTGACTTTTGCGAGGCAGTTACCGCCAAGCTTGCCAATGTGCAAGTTGTCTACACGACATACCAAGATTTGCAGTTCACTGTTGTGGGCGGCCGGACTCAAATATACGACACGCGCAACAACATCGACCTAAAAGACGTCGATCTGGTGCACTTCAAAAACTGGGTCTACGACCCGTACACGGCGCCCGTGGTTGCCATGTATTTGCATCGTTACGAGGTGACGTTCTTCAACTCCGAGGTGCACACCACGCAGGTGCCGGGCAAGTTGGGGCAGATGTTCCTGTTGGCCGAAAACGATGTGCCGGTGCCCGACACACTGTACGCCTCCAAGGAGCGATTGCAAGAGTACTTTGAGCACGGCACCCTGCCCGAGGGCTTCGCCTACCCGCTCATTATGAAGGCAAACGACGGTTCAAAGGGTGATGATAATCACCTGGTAAAGGACGCTGAACAGGCCATAGACATCCTGACCGCCAGCGATCCCGAGAAAGAATATGTGCTGCAATGTTTTATCCCGAACGATGGTGATTACCGCTTGCTGTACATAGGGCTCGGTGGCGAACCGCTTATTTTCCACCGTCGAGGCGTCGAAGGCAGCCACCTGAACAACACGTCCAAGGGCGGCACGGGTACGTTTGTACCACAGGAAGAATTCCCGGCGGAATATGGACTCTTGGCGCGTAGGGCCGCCGAACTGCTCGGTAGAGAGATCGGTGGGGTGGACGTGCTGGTTGATAAGGTAACAGGTCAGGCCTACGTGCTGGAAGTCAACGCTACACCGGCGTTGGCGACGGGCTATGGTACCGACGTTAAGGTGGAGCGTTTTGCGCGCTTTCTGCAAGATACTTTAGATGCTGAGGAGGAAGAATGAGTACCATAAAGGATAAAAAAACGACCATTGGCCGGAATGTGCGGGTTGATATTGTCGATGCCGACATCGAAGGGCTGCTCATGAAGGTGGACTCAGGCGCCTACAGCTCGTCGGTTTGGGCAACGAACATCAGGGTGGAAAACGACGTGCTGTACTTTACACTGCTTGGCCCGGCATCGCACTTCTATAACGGCAAGGAGCTTAGCACCAAAGAGTTTAGGCTGGTAGATATCGAAAACTCATTTGGTCACAAGCAGCAGCGGTATATTGTCCTTCTGAAGGTGCGTATTGCTGGGCGTGTGGTCCGATCGGGTTTTACGCTTGCTGATCGGTCCGCAAAGATATATTCTGGCCTCATAGGTCGAAGGATGTTAACAAGTCGTTTTTTGGTGGACGCTTCCCAGGGACTACCGCTCAGGCGGGGAATCGATGTTGCGGAAGGCCGGCTACTCAAAGACGACGACCTAGATGGAGATGAATCAGTAGAATGAACATTGCAATTTTATCGAAAGGCCCTAGCAACTACACCACCAAGCGCCTCAAAGAGGTCGCTATGGAACGTGGTCATGAGGTGAGGGTTATCAACTACGCCAAATGCTACATGACCATGGAAAAGGGCAATCCAGTGGTCTACTACAAGGGTGAACCGCTGCCGAAGTTTGATGCCATTATTCCGCGCATTGCTCAAAGCTACACCAAATACGGTACGGCTGTGGTGCGGCAGTTCGAGATGCAAGGAGCGTTTACGACCGCCAGCTCGATTGCAATCAACCGCTCGCGTGACAAGCTGCGTGCTTACCAGATCCTTGCCCGCCAGGACGTGGGTATTCCCAAGACGGTGTTTGCTCGTGAGACTGCCGACCTGGAGGGCGTGGTGGACCTGGCGGGTGGCGCGCCGGTGATCATCAAAGTTGCTCGCGGCACGCACGGCAACGGTGTGGTGCTGGCCGAAACGCGCAAGGCGGCCAAGGCCGTGATGCAGGCGTTCTACGTAGAAGGTGTGAACTTCATTGTGCAGGAATTTGTGGCCGAAAGCGCGGGCACGGACATCAGGGCATTGGTGGTGGGTGGCCGCGTAGTGGCAAGCATTCAGCGACAGAGCTTGGACGACGATTTTCGCAGTAACACACACCAAGGTGGTGTGGGCACTGCCGTCAAGCTGACCGAAGAAGAGGTCAAGACTGCACTCAAGGCGGCCAAGGCTATGAACTTGCCGATCTGCGGTGTGGACATGATGCGCTCCAACGACGGTCCCAAAGTCTTGGAAGTGAACAGCAGCGCCAGCATCAAGACACCGGAACTGGTGACCGGGCGCGATGTAGCCACCAAGATCATCGAATATATTGAGCACAACGCTAAGGCTCGGCCGCGCAAAGACAAAGTCGGCGCGTAAACTGCGGCGTAGCCCAGGAAAGAGCAGCCGGAGACCTCGGCTTTGCCGAGGCCCCGCGCGATGAGAGAACCTAGGTTCTCTCATTACTGCTTGTGCTAAAATCGAGGTATGACGTACCTCGTTGTCCTGGCTGCATTAGCCTTGCTGCCGGTGCTAGCCATATTGCTGCTGCGCGTTAATGGCGCGGTGGCGTTTATGAGCTTGTGTCTGGGCAGCGTGCTGGTGGCGTATACGTCGAATGATGTGACGGACCTCATCACCAGCTTTAGCGCGCACGGTACGCTGGACGTGCGGCAGTGGGTGCAGCTGGCGTTGCTGGTGGCGCCGTTTGTGGTGGCAATTTTGTTTGCACGGGGCAGCGTGAGCGGGCACAAGAGCCTGACGAACTTGCTGCCGGCATTGGCAGCTGGGCTGCTGTTTGCGCTGCTGACCGTGCCGCTGTTGCCGCTGGGTACGGGGCGCGAGATTCAGCAGGTGGAAGTGTGGCGGCAGCTGAGCGATCTGCAGACCATGATCGTGCTGAGCGGGGCTGTGTTCAGCTTGATATTTTTGTTGTTTACACACCGGGCGCATGGCGACGAGAGCGGGAAGCACGGGCACTAACCAATGAACGACGAACCTTTAGCGTATGTAGAACAGCACACTGAGTCGGCAGCCGAGCGTCGTTGGTGGTTGGCCGTGGTGCCGTCCGGCATGAGCTTGGTGCTGTGCCTGGTTGGCGTGCTCGGTATTGTGGGGGCAGCGGTGGGAGCGCAGCTGTATGCGGGTAGTAGCGTGCAGTACCAGGTGATCGCTTGGCGCGCGCCCTCCACGCCGGAAGCGGCGTACCAGGCGCTGTTCGATGCAGAATACGGCACGAATACATATCAAGCTGTGGCCGGGAGCATCATGACCGGCGTGTTTTGGAGCTTTTTGGCGCTGTTAGTGTATGGCATCATCTACGGCATTTATGGCACGCTGCACGCTATCCGGCAGCTTCGGGAGGAGACTGAGTACGTGAATGCCGACCGCGCTAAGCCGGTGCGCACCGCCCTGCTCCACTTGGGCGTCCGGTGCGTTGTGCTTGTCGCTTGGGCGGCGTATATGCTGCTGTTTTTAAAGGTCGTGGTGCCGGGCGTGGTCGCGCAGGCAAGCTTGGCGGCCATAGATCTGCTTTCCCCGCAGAACATTGGGCGACTGCTGGCCGCCGCGGTGGTCTTGTTTGCGGCACTCCATGTGCACATCGTACTGCTGAGGTTGTCGCTGCTGCGATCTAGGGCGCTCGGCGAATAAATCCCGCTATGGGGTTACGCCGTAGAGCTGATTGATGTAAATGCTATTGTGGGGCTGATAATCTTGCTGGTAAACGAATTGAAAGCCCAGGGGCCCTATGAGTTGTTTGAGCTCGCCACTGCTGTAGTTTTTAAAATAGCGCAATGCTCCAGGCATGGTTTTTCGTTCGACCATGCCAGCGCTGTCACCTTGGATGGCTCCGATAGCGAACGTACCGTTTGGCTTTAGCAGTGAGCGGACGCGCGTAATAGCGGCCTCGGCTCCCTCTTTGGGTATGTGGATAAGTGAGGTGTAGGCCCAAGCACCATCGAACGATGCGGCGGGGAAGTTGAGTTTAGAAAAAGTGGCGAGGTGGCTTTCGAATCCCAGGGCGGTGGTAATTTGCACCATACGTTCTGACGCATCCAGGCATACCACATCCAGCCCTGCTTCGCGCAGCAGCAGTGCGTCCCGCCCGCTACCACTCCCCAGGTTCAGTACTCGCTTGCCAGGTAGAAGCGAAACAAATCTCTGGATGAATTCCTTTGGGAAGTTGTCCCAAAACTCAACAACTTCTTGGTCGTATATCTCGGCGTATTTGTTGTAGGTTTCGATGGTTGGCTCGGTATGCATGCGACGATTATAGCCTAGTCCTGCATGCCGATGATGATCATCAGGATCACGAACAAGGCAAAGATCGACAGCTCGATGATGCCAAGTATCAGGCCGATCTTGGCGTGGACTTTGGCGCCGGGCGTTGGATTGGCGTTGTACTGGCTCAAGCCTTTCTTGCCCAAGATAACTGCGATGATCGCGCAGGGCAGGCCCAAGAACGGCACTAGGCCGAACACGCCGCAGTAGTAAGCGATGAGCGCTGGTTTGTTCTTGGTGGGGATGAGCGCCTGCATCGAGTCGTCGTTTGCTTGTTGTGGGGCGGGCGGAACGGGGACCGGTTGTTGAATGGGTGTTGGAATTGGCGCTGGTGTTGGTTGGTTTGGATTCATACTGACAGTTTGGCATGATGGCCGGGCGCGGTCAACGGTGTGACTCTACTCTGTGGGGGTGACCAGGTCGCCCTGAACTGGAGAATAGGGTCTACTATGACCAGCAACGTTAGCAAAGCGGACCTTTATTCCCTGAGCCGTGTATTCGACGATCTCGAGTTTGGGGAAGGGGGCTTTCCGCAGATCATTGTCGGTGTAGGTGACCTTGTACTGGTCCAGCAGCAGCGAGTCTTGTAGGTGGTAGTGCAGGTGCGGCGCAAACGACACCCCTGAGTTGCCGCACATCCCAAGCGGCTGACCGGTGGTCACGCGCTGCCCCATCTTTACACTGGCCGAACCTTGCTTTAAATGGGCGATGAACGAGTATTCGTCCGGTCCATGTTGGATGATGATGTGGTTGCCGGCCGCGGCCAGGTAGTTACCCCGTCCCGGTGTATTGTCCCGCACTCCGTCAACGGCCTCGATGACTACGCCATCGCCAGGTGCCAGGATCGGTTGCCCGAAGGCATAATAATCTTGGTTGTCTTTGCCCTCATTTTTGAAGCCGTGTCCGCGATTGTCGATCTTGGTAAAATCAAAAGCATATTTTTGGGCCCTGTTTTGGTGGTGGTGATTGATGCTCAGTTTGTCGCCGCCATTCAGCACAAACCACTCGCCCGAAAACGGTAATTGCAGGTGGGCCTTTTGTGCCATATGCTCTGCCTACGACCTAAGTAGTTCGGCGATATCTAGCTCAACTCGACAATCGCGTACAAATTTGTCGCCGTTCATCTCGGCATCATTCAGCCAGGCTTTTTGCGGTATGGCTTTGTAGAATCGCCGTGTGCTGTCGCCAACGTATTTTTCGGGACCGCTATGTACTACGTGATTTACGATCGCCGGTACCTTACGCACGTCCTCTAGCTCGTCTAACTGGTACGCCTTTGCCTGTATGTAAACACCATCGGCATCGTCGCCTTCTTGAACGGTGGAATCGTAGAAAACTATAAAGACCTCAGCATTTTCCAGGATGTTTTGGGAATGCTGGGCTGTTGTGTCGGACAGCCAGTACATGGTGCCATCCTCTGCAATATCGATACCGACTGGGCTGTTCCAGGGAGTGCCCACCACGCTTGCGGTCGCCACACAGCCGAAATGAATTTGCTTTAAGATTTGTCTGGCACGTTGCAGGTGATGTTCGTTCATACTATAACCCCTGCCGCTTCATTTCTTCGGGAGTCGTCGCAAACAAATACTCCCAGCCGTCGGGGCCCACGACCACCTCGTGCAGCTGGTCGTCTTGTATGTGGATCTCTTGGCCCGGTTCGGTTGCGCGCCATTCACTGCTATCTAACCGTACTTTTGCTGAGCCTGCCAGGGTAAATAGGTAAACGCCGCCATGTCGGTGCGGTGCATAGAGTTCGCCCGGGTCGTCGGTTATGTGCCTGACCTCTAATCCCAGTTGTTCGTATTTGGCTGTTGCATCGGCACTGTTCATACCAGGTCTTCATCCTCTGCTATTAGGTTATTCATCGCTTCTGGGAATTCTTCGCCTGGTCGGGGCTTGCCGAGTATTGACACGAGCCTGTCCTTGTATGTGTGAACGCTCTCTTTGCTGTCCCATGTTTCAAAGAAGACGAACTCGCCTACGTCAGCAGTGTTTTGGAATAAAGAGAGTCGTGTGCAGCCTGGCATTTTGATGGCTTCAGGCACGAGCGTAGCTTCGGCCAGTTGCTTGAAGGCCTGTTCTTGCCCTGCTTTGGCTACAACTCTATACACGATGTTGAGCATATGAGACCAGTATAGCCCACGCTTGCATTTTTGCTGCGTTTGGACAAAAATGATGAAAACAAAGCATAACCAGAAAGGACCACATGAACCTAGTATCGTATAAGAGTGAGCGGGGCATTACCCACGCCCTATTGCTGGTGGGGATCCTGGTGGTTGTGGCCGTAGGCGGAATCGGCGTGTATGTTTCGCGCAAGAACGTCAGTCACGCCTCTACCTGTTACCAAAATGTGTACAGCCAAAGCAGGGGCAGCAGCGGAAACTGCGTGAAGTATATCCAAACAATGCTCAATTCGCTAGCGGCCCACAAGGGTTGGGCGGGTAACGGCTATGCTGGCGGCGCACAGCTGGCGGTCGACGGATCGTACGGCCCGAAGACCAAGCAACAGGTTCTTGTCGCCCAGACATGGTACAACAGCTGGCATTCAATTCCATACTCAGTGGATGGTGTTGTGGGCAAGCAGACATGGTGGCTACTATGCAGCTATTCGTATCACAACCACCTCAGCGCCGCGAGTGATGCCGCAGGCTTGGCAGCGGGCTGTCCGTCTTTCTAAGCTCCGAACCACGTGGTGGTACACTTAAGGCATGAAAGACATGCTCGCCATAATCGCGGCAGTTCTAGCCGTTGCAGGCAACCTGCCGTATATACGGGACGCATTTAAGCGCCGCGTTAAGCCGCATCCATTCACTTGGCTCGTGTGGATGATCGTTTCTGCAATCGTAGTATTTGGCCAGATAGCAGAGGGCGCGGGAATCGGCGCGCTGCCAGCCGCCGTTGCAGGTGTGTTTACCACAATAATATTTTTGTTTTCACTTCAGTACGGCTTCAAATACGTCCAGAAATCCGATAAGTACTACCTGGCCGCTGCCTTACTCGGGATTATCCCTTGGCTAATATTTAATAACCCGACAATTTCCGTAATAATTGCTGTTTCCATAGATTTGATTGCGTTTGTGCCTACGCTCCGCAAAACATACCTCCACCCAGAGACAGAAACACCGATTCTCTACGGCTCTAACGTACTCAGGCACATATTAACGTTATTCTCGTTGCAGGCCTACAATGTTGCCACTATGCTTCATTCGATTTCCATGATAGTTACTAACTCAACCATGGTTGTATTGATCGCCGGCAAAGGAATTAACAGAAAAGGATTCAAAAACAGAAAGGCTGCACAACTGAGGGATCTTTCGTAGTATTTATGCCTAGGCCACCGGCGATGCCTGCTCGGCTACTGCTAGCCAGTGGTACCAGATCTCTACTTCTTGCCGATCTTTCCCAGATGCGTGTCTTGAAACGAAGTGTCAAACTTAAGCCCGTAGCCAAAAGCCCGGTCTATTGCTATGTGTGCGGCCCATATTAGCCCGGCGCCAATCAGTACATTGTTAGCGGCAGACGTACCAATAATGAGCAAAATGGGCGGGATAATAAAGCTGTGGCCTATGTTGTACAGATGCACACCGAGCCTATTATTAGCGAGGTATCCTAGCATAAAAACATCAACCGCTAGCAGTAACACAAAGAACAAGATCACATTAAGGTGGCTATGGACGTAGAAGTAGAGGCTCGCAACAAATACCACTGCAGCTTCGATCCGTTGATAAAGAATCGGTTGCTTCATAATTCAATTGTAACAAAAGATCTTGTTGTGGTGGCCGAGGCGCTTGTGCTTGGGGTTATTGTATACGCTGTCGCACCTAGAATTCGAGCGGCTGGCCTTGCAGAAGCGCAAAACCTTTCTGCATAACGATAAACTCGGAGTCGTTAGCTTCGCGGCCTTCTAAATACACGGTTTCTAGCTCGCTTTCTGCAACCCAAGTGTATGTTGAGTGGTCCTCTAGCACGAGCTCTATGCCGTCAATGCCATCTGCAAATTGGGCAAAGTACGCGATCTCTACGGAATGAGAACCCTTCACCTCATTGGTATAGGTGAAGGCGGCAAAAGGGTCTCCAACGACAATATCCTTATTAAACTCCTCGCGGATTTCTCGCTTGAGTGCGGTGACCAAATCTTCCCCGTAGTCGACATGGCCGCCCGGAATGTTGCAGACATTCGGCAGGAACTTCTTGGTAGCTGCGCGTTTGGGCAAGAATACTTTCTCGATGCCGTCAAAATTGTGATGGATGAATGCGCAGACCGTGATCACCTGTTGGCCGTGGGCGGGAGTTTCGCTGTCGTGGGATACTTTATTCATAGCCAAACCTTATCAAACAAAAAACACTTCG
>CAZRWV010000010.1:0-14094 GCA_964603965.1 uncultured Candidatus Saccharibacteria bacterium | reverse complement strand
GCCGAGATTTGTAGTACATGGCGTCGGTCAACGTCTTGCCATGCAGCAGCAAAACTAGTGCCACGGTGTAGGTAGTGTAGAGCCGGAGCGGCAATGTGCCATGCATAATGCCCCAGATCGCAAAAATCGACGTAATAAAGCTGAGTACCGCGATCACAATCGACGCATTCACCACAAACTCGGTCGAGCGCGGCGACGGATCCGTCTTGCGCGACGTCACCATCGACACCAAGCCGAACACCAGCCCAATGTGGACCAGCGCCACCAGAATCGTGCCCAGTGCCCGCCCGGTGGTGTCGCCGAACTTGCCGACCAGGATGGTGATGACCGCAACTCCCGCTGCAGCAATCAAGCAACCCAGCATTGATTTGATGAGCGTACTCCGTAGTTTTACCGTGTCCATTTGTTTGCCTCCGTTTGTGCTTATTGTACACCAAACGGTCAATCAAGTACGCCCTGCATCGTCCTACCCTTTCAGTGCTAATTTGATGCGTTCCTCAACCGGCAACCCCGCATCAATATCTTTGAGCGCCAGCGCAGCGTCTTGCGGCGAATAGCCCAGGCTAATGAGCGCCTCGGTCGCCTCGTCCTGAGCGTTAATACCCGGACGGCTAACGATCACCTCGGCCGCATCGCTGGCAGTCAGGCCAACCTTGTCGCGCAGTTCTACCACGATCTGTTCGGCAGCGCGCTTGCCCACGCCCTTGGCGCCTTGCAAACGTTTGACGTCACCGGCCGCAATCGCCCCGCGCACAGCTGCGGCCGTGCCGATGTCCAGCACCGCCATCGCCACCTTGGGCCCGACATTTTTGACCCCCAGCAGCTGACTAAATAGTTTCAACGTGTCCAGCAGGGTAAAGCCAAACAGGTCGTGCGACTGCTCACGGATGTGCTCGTATACATAAAGCTTCGTCTGCCCATCGGTCGCCAGGCTGCCGTAATCTTCGGCCGTCACCTGCAGCCCATAGCCCACACCATGTACGTCCAGCACAATCATCCCGGACAGTTTTTCACTCACTACCCCAGTCAGTGTCGCAATCATGACTGTATTATGCCATAAACCCTGCCGGTCTATGCTATGTGTCGATTACAACATGCGGCGTGGCAGACTACGACCGCACCGTTTGCGCGTGTGTCAGTGCCGCCGCAATCGCATCCGCCGCATCGTCCGGTTTTGGCACCGTCTCCAGCCCCAGCAGCACCCGCACCATTTCCTGCATCTGCTTTTTGTCGGCCTTGCCATAGCCGGTGACCGCCAGCTTGATCTGCATCGGCGTATATTCGTGGATTTCCAGCTGCGCCTGCATGCCGGTCAGCAACACCACACCGCGCGCCTGCGCCACCGTCATAGCCGTCGTCACGTTGCGCGCAAAGAACAGCTTTTCTACGCTCATCACGGTCGGCTTACTGGCTGCGATAATGTCAGTCAGCTCATCATAAATCGTCAGCAGCCGCACCGCATCGTCTTCGTGCACAGGCGTGCGGATCACCCCGCCGTCCACCAACTGCACCTTGCCTTTGTTCGCTTCGATGATCCCAAATCCCAAGATGCCGGTGCCGGGGTCTATGCCGATGATTCTCATGACTGCCACCGTATTGTGTTATCTTTATCAAAAAAGACCTGGATAACGTGCTCTTTGCGCGAAAAAATAAAGTTGCGGCTATGAGGCTGCAGATCTAGCTCGATTCGTTGGTCGTCCGTTTTGTTGATCAAGTAGAATTTAGCCTTGGCTAGCTTTGGATCCTCGTGATAAATGCGTAACTCGTCAACACGTCGTAATACACCTAGACTCTGCAAACTACGCTCAAATGCTGCATACACTTCCGTAAACGCATCATCGTCCACATCCATCCACACGTCTATGTCGGAATCTGGCCGAAACTTGCCCGTGGCGTACGACCCTTCCAGCCAGAGGGCATGCACCGCCGAAACGGCTTCAAGCTCGGGTTTGATTGCAAGAATGATTTCGGGTAGCGTCATATATTATTAAGCTAGTTGCCCAGGTACGTATCGTCTACGCCTAGTTTGAGCGCAATAAACTCAGCCATCCGGCGCTGGTAGTCGTCAAAATTGAACGGGAACGAATCGGCTCTGACGACATAGTCGATCGGCACGCCACGCGGATCGATGCCGGTACCGTGGCATGATTCCAGCTCGCCGCGGAATACCCGCATCAGATCCTTGAGCGGCACCCGTATCACGCCCGCCAGTTCGTCTTCTTGCGGATGCATGTCTTCCAGGTTGCCGGAATATTCGGCCGTGTAGACCGAGAGCACTTCCTTGCGTTCGTGGCCGGCCACATCAAGCCCAACCCAAAGCTTGCGGCCAAAGAACTGCACCTGTGATTCCGGGATGGTGATACCGAGTTCCTCACGGAATTCACGGAGACCGTCCAGTCCGTGCTCGCCGGCATTATAGTGGCCACCAGCGGCTACATCCAGTTTGCCCGGTTCCCAAGACTTGCTCAGCGAGCGCATCTGGTAGATCATGCTCGGCTCGGGAATGCGCGTATACAACCACAGGTTAAACGCAGCCGGCCAGTCGCCGTCCGCTACAACCTCTTGCCGCGTTTTGACCACGCCGTTCCGCTCAAAGCGCGGCGGCGCATAGACATCCACCAGCTCCTTTTGCTCTGATGCACGTGACATACCGATAGTATACCCTACGGCTATAGCAGTGATTCGTCGATGTCGAAGTTAACGTGCGTATTCTGCACGTCGTCGATGTCGTCCAGGGCGTCCATCAGGCGCATGATCTTGCCGGCGGTGTCTTTGTCGGCCACTTCGATGATCGTGTTGGGCACGTACGTCAGCTCGGCGTCCTGCACTTCCAGACCAGCAGTGCGCAGCGCGTCGCGCACCTTGGCCAGATCTGTTGGCTCGGTGTAGATCACGCTAACGCCGTCTTCGTCCTCGACGTCCGTAGCGCCCGCGTCGAGTGCCCCAAGCATAATGTCGTCATTTGCGCCATTTACACGTATAACGCCCCTATGGTCAAACTGGAAGGCCACAGCACCCTTCTCGGCAATATTACCCCCGTGTTTGCTAAAGGCTAGGCGCACCTCGGGCCAGGTGCGGTTAATGTTGTCGGTAGCCACTTCCACCAGGATGGCGACGCCGCCGGGGCCGTAGCCTTCGTACAGCACCTCTTGCAGCTGCGCAGCGTTCTTATCTTCGGCACGGTCGATGCCGCGCTGGATGTTGGCGCTGGGCATGTTGGCAGCCTTGGCCTTGTCGATGGCCAAGCGCAGCGCAAAGTTGGTGTCCGGATCGGTGCCGCTGCGGGCCGCGATGGCGATCATGTTGCCCAGCTTAGTAAACACCGCGCCGCGCGCCGCGTCTTTAGCACCTTTTTCGCGCTTGATGGTTGACCATTTGGAATGCCCTGACATGCTTGTCTATACTCCGTTTGCTCTGGATTTTCTCTGTTAATCCTAGCATGTTTTTCGGCATAATGAAAGCCGGCGGCCCTGTAATAGAACCCCCGGCGCAGCACCCGCATGCGGCAATCTCAGCGTGTCCGCGGCAATCGACTGTCGTCTGTCCCCAAGCCAGCGGCGTACTTTACCGTACGCGACTCTTGGCGGTCAGACGGCGCAAAAACGGCAGTTTCAGCTTCTTTGCGGTTTGTATAACTAGTGTCATAACGTCTTTCATACTTCGGGCTCATGCCCCTATCCTCCCTTCCGTTAGCTCACAACTCCACTCGTGAACTATTCAAAAGTATAGACGGCATAGGCAAACCCGGCTGTAAGCGGACGGCACACTAAATGTGTAATAATTTTACCGGCTTGGCGGCGTGCCGACAGATGTTGGCGGCGTGCCAATGATCGCTAGGGCCTAGCGCACCGGCTGTGAGGCGTTGTCGACTTCGCGGATCAGTTTGACGAGTTCGTCGGGGGTGGCCCACGCCTTGAGCATGTAGTGCATCGCGCCCAGTTCAAACGCTTCGTCGATTTCGCGCTGGTCGTCGTAGTTGCTAAAGACGATGATCTTGGTGTCGGGCGCGTTTTCTTTGGGACGGAGTTTCTTCAGGAACTCAATGCCGTCCATGACGGGCATACGCAGGTCCAGCAGGATAATGTCCGGCCGGTTGTCCTTAAGCATGTCGAGCGCTTCTTTGCCGTTGTAGGCACGCAGCAGTGCGATGTTGGCCGCGGCCAGCACGCGCGCGTACGCCTCGTTGAGCAACTGCTCGTCCTCTACGATCAACACCTGCAAATCTTTGTCGCTTCCATTCGCCATACTCATCATCCTTTACTTATCCCTGCCATTGTATGCGCTGCTCACATATTGTCTGTAAGCAAATTATCATATTTTGAGCAGTCGGGGCTTATTTAGCCCTTATTTTGCAGCAGCGGCAATGAAATAGCAAATGTGGATCCCTGACGGATTTTTGATTCCACGTCGATGGTGCCGCCATGCAAACGCACGATTTCCGCTGCCAGATACAGCCCGATGCCGCTGCCGCCGGCCTGCACGCTTAGATCGTTGTAAATGCGCGAGAATTTGGCGAACAGCTTGCCCAGATCTGCTTTTTTGATACCCACGCCCGTGTCGGTCACACGCAGCACGTAGCTGTGGGCAGTTTTGGCAAGCCGCATGGTCACCTCGCCACCAGCCGGCGTATACACGCAAGCATTGTGCAGCAGATTTTCGATGGCCATGCGCAGATAGGTTTGGTCGGCCTGTGTGAGCATGGGGCGCTTAGGTGGTACAAAATGGTACCGCAGCCCGCGCTGTTCAAACAACGGCCGCATGTCGTTCCAGGCGCTTTGTGCCAACACACGCAAATCGAGCAGAATCGGCGACATCACCAGCCGGCCAGTGTCGGCTCGGGCGGCGCTCAGGATTTGATTGATAATCTGGATTTGCCGCTCATTGCTCTCGAACGCCTTTTGCAGCATTTCCGCCTGGATGTCCGAGATAGCACCGGTATAGCCTTGCAGCACCATGCCCACGTACTGCTTGACGGCCGTCGCCGGTGTGCGCAGCTGGTGACTGGCCAGCGCCACAAATTCGTCTTTGCTACGGCTGATGGCCTCCAGCTCCTGGTTTCGCGTTTGCAACATGAGGGCAGCGCGGCGGTTCAGTCGATCCTGCCGGCGAGCCATTTCCACCTGCGCTTGCAGGTCGTGGCGCTCAGTGATGTCCACGATGACGCCGGCAAAAATCGTCCGGTCGTCCTGTGCCTCTACCTGGCCGCGCACTAATACCCAATGGCTGTCGTCATCCAGCTGCAGGCGGAATTCCTCGTCGAACTGTATATGTGTGAGCAGGCTGCGCTCAATGCGGTCACGCACCCGCGGCAGGTCGTGGTGATGTACCGTACTCAAAAAATCTTCCACATGCAGGCCCGTCGCTACGTCCTCTTTGGGCAAATGGAACAGCCGGGCCAGATTCTTGTCGCCTGTCACCAGATTGTTCTGCAGGTCCCACATCCAGCTGCCCACCTTGCCCACGTCCAACGCCGCTTCCAGGCGCTCCTCTACTTCGCTCACCTCGCGTGCGGCGCGCACTTGGTAGGTCACATCCTGCACCGACACCACCACAAACCGCACCGTATCGCTGTCCATAATCGGCACATAGCCGGTCTGCCAGTAACGCGGGCGAGGTACGCCGCGTTCGTCGACAACATCATAGCGAAGTATGTCGAATTCCCGCGGCTGGCGGGCCTCAATCACCTCGCGCATGCGGCGGCGAGCTTCCGATAAACCGGCGCCGGACTGCAGCGGGCCTTTGTCCGGGAACGCCTCGGCCAGCGGCCGGCCCACCAGCTGATCGCGGCTCCTGCCCGTGAACATCTCAGTGGCTTTATTTACCTCCACCACCACATACGGTTCGGCGGCTTCGAGCACCGTGTACGCTTCGGGCAATTCGCGGAATAGCTGCCAATAGCCCAAATCAAACGAGACCGCGTCCCGCGTACTAGACCGCAACGTTTTCGAATTCATCGCTGCCGGTCGCTTGTACTAGGAGTGGTACGTTTACATAATAAGAAAACCGTTGGTAATCAATCAGCTTGCGGTCCTTGAGCCGGTGCAGCTCCACTGCGGTCGTTTCACGCGTCAGCCCAACCATTTCGGCGATATCCTGGTGGCTTAAACGCAGGCTGATTTTGGTAAGTCCGTTTGTTTGCTTTTCGCCAAACCGCGCCACCAGGTACTGCAAAATATAGACGAGCTTTTCCTGCGCGTGCGAATGCTCGAGCGCGTAGATGTGCATCGTGGCGCTGGTGTAGTGCGCCATATACGAATGAAATATTTGGTTTTTGAGCACTGCGTCACGTTCCAGTGCGGCCAAGAATTCTGCCTTCGGCAGGCTCAGCACCGCGCAGTCCGTGAGCGCTTCGTAGTAATACAGACTGACGCGTGACTTATCAAACACGCATTCCACCGGAAACATGTCACCCGCGCTCAGCAGTGTAACCGTCCGCTGATCGCCGCCGGTTGTGATGCCGTACACTTTCACCAAACCGCTGGCTAGCACCATCACACTGTGCGGGATTTCGCCCTGAAACAAAATCGTCCGTTTTTTGGAAAACTGACGACTCACACCTGCGGATTGCAGGGTCTTGAATGCTCCGAATTTCAGTCTTTCCTCCATACCATAGCTATTATATAAGGGGTGTTGTACTAATTACCAGTGTTTTAAACGATGCGAGACTTTTCCACCCCTGTCAAATTGAATGAAAATGTATGTCGATTTCGCCAGTAAGCGAAGCCCAGCAAAAACACAATCGCGCCATAACACGCCGCCATGTCCAGCACGGACAGGTATCGGTTTTCTTGGAAAACATGCGGGATACGGCTGAGCATATCCACAATGTCGACCATGTAGGTGAGCAGCAACTTGGCCGGCCACGCCAACCAGCCCGACACGCTGCCCGCGAGCATGCCGGCCAGTCCGGCCACCAGCCCCAGCAGCATCGCCAGCGGGATCAGCGCCGCCACCAGCACGTTGGCTAGCAAGCTCACTAGCGACATCTGCCCAAAAATATAGAGAATGAGCGGGAGGGCCATCACTTCCGCGCAGATGCTTTCGATCAGGATGGCCGGAATAAACGACGGCTCACGGTCGCCATACAAATAGTGCGTCACCATTGGCGCCAGCAGCAGGATGCCGGTAAATGCCAGGAACGACAGATACCACGCCAAATCCGCCCATATATACACGGGGTCGGCGTAAGTCGTAACGGCCGCAGCCAGCAGGATGAGCAGCACCGGACGAATCCGCCGGCCGTAGTACCAAGCGCTCAATCCCAGCACACTAATCACCGCCGCACGCACAATGCTGGCACTGTTGCCGGCCAGCAGCAAAAAGCCAAAGATCAGGCCGAGCGCCGCAGTCGTGGACAGGACTTTGGAATAGTTGCCCAACAGACGGCGCGCAGCCTGCAGTAGGATGGTTAGGTTGTAGCCGCTGACCGCGATGATATGTGTCAGCCCCACCATCAGCAGCGCCTGCGTAAGCGCCGCCGGCAGCGTGTTGCGCTGGCCCACCAGCAGACCCATTGCGAACGATGCCTGCGGCTCCGGCAGGGCGCTCTGCAAACCGGCCGCAAACCGCCGCCGTATGCCATCAACCACGGATGGTCCCGATCCCAGCTTCTGCAGCTCCGCGTAGCTGACCGTGGCCTGGCTGGCCCCGCGCGTGGGATACAACTTGCCGCTAACGCGCAGCCGGTCACCATGGTAAATCATTGGCACACCAAAACCATTTACCTTCATTGTGCCGGGCGCGCGCAGTTGCCGAGATTGGCCGTCCGGGCTGCCGGTGTCGCCGTCGGCGGGCACCAAGAACGTCACATCCCGCACCGTAAAACTCAGCTGGCTGTTCATGCCATAAACCGCATCACCAGCGGCCGTGGCCGTGAACGCCACTTTGTGGCGCGCCAAATCTTGGTAGGGTTGCAGCTGGCGCAGATAGTCCGTGCCGCGCCAGACTCCCAGCAACAAACCGGCGACCGTTACTGCAATCGCCGTCGCGACCGTCTTGTGCCGAAAACGTAACGCAGCAATAAACAGGGCGGGCAACGCCAGCCAGCCGCTCACTCCGATCCGCCGGGCCGCCACCAGCCCCAGCAGAAACGCCGCGCAGCCCAGCATCAGAATCGTCGTGCGGTTGCACCGGTTACCCAGCCACGTCATGGCTCTACTGTACCAATGCCCAGCCCGCCAACCATGAGCACCTCGCGCCGTCATGCCAGCAGATTGACTTTTTGCCCGAAATATCGATAATATAAGGGGTTATTTTCCCGTCCGCACCCGCGGGCCCATAGCTCAGTTGGTTAGAGCAGAAGCCTTTTAAGCTTCGTGTCGTGGGTTCGAGTCCCACTGGGCCCTCCAGTCTAGTAAAATCAGCCTCTTCGGGGGCTTTTTTGTTACTACCGTACCTGTAAATGACACTAATTTCTGGTATATAAACTTTTTTATCCTGTGAAAGCTGTATTCCGCTCGGAAAAAGCATTTGTTTATATACGCGCATAGTAGCTTTGTCTTCCTGCCACCACTTAGTACCCAAGTTATCCATAATATCGAACGCGTAGCCAATGAACTCATCAAAGTCCTTCTCGAAGTCTTGGGCTTCTGCGGCAGTCTTCTCAGCCTCGCCAATATCCAGCTTCAATTTCTCGATCTTTTCCTTGATGTCCTGCTTCATGTCTAGATCATGTTCGGCTACATAGCTGTCCATAGCCGCGTCTTTTTTGTCCCTCAGTATTTGCACCCTGCCTAAAGCAATCCTGGCGCGTTCCATGCGTTCCACTTCGTAACTAGACCAGACTTTACGCATGTGTTCCTTGAGCTTTTCGCGCTGTTCATCAGAGAGAAGAAGTGTTGTTAGCTCATCAGTTACTTCCGCATGGAACACTTCTTGCCTCACTCCCAAATTGCATACACGGCAACGGTAGCGGCGATAACGTTTGTAACCCTTTTTCTCACCGTTGTTTTGCCAATAGCCTACTAGGCGAGGATTCGGCTTGTCGGCAAGTAGACAGTTTGCACACTCTGCTTCATTGGATAGCAGGAAGTCAGGGTTATTACGATCTACTAAGAAGCGTTTGCCTTTATTGTGGGCTATCGCAACCAGTATGTCGTGTTCTTCTGGTGTAATCATAGGCTTATGCAAACCGTTCTGATTCACTTCTGACCAGCCAGCCATTTTCACCACTCCGCAGAAGTATGGATCGCACATTAAGTCTTTCCAGCGATACATGTCGATTGTCTTACCGCCAACCGCTTTTGGGCCATAGTTCTTTGTACGAAGGCCGTCTTTCGTTGCACGTTTCAGACCCTCACTAATGTCGCACTCTCCCGCAATCATAGCCTTGAATGCGTTACGCATGGCCGACCAGTTTGGCTCATCGGGCAGATGTAGGCCAGGGACATCAGAAGTCTTGTAGCCCGTATGTGGGTTACTAGGATAATAACCAGCACGGACTTTAGCCATCATCTTCTCTGGTGTCTTGTGTATGCGTTCATTATTGCTTTGTTCGGCACGGTACACGTCAATCAGTTCGTCAAACACGGCGCGGTCATCATCGGGGTTAATATCTGTACGGTTAGCATGTACGAGGCGAACACCAATTTTTTTGAATTCCATCTTCCACCAGTAGTACTCCTCGATAGAACGCATAAAGCGGTCTACTTCATCTACAATCAGGAACTTTACTGATTTGTAACGCTTGCAGTAGTCGAGCATTTCGATTAAATCTTTACGTTTGAGGTTCTTGCCCTTACGGCTTGAAACCGCTAAAGCCCAGACTTTTACAAGGTCTACACCCAGAACGTTAGCTGCCCTTTGTACGTTTTCTTGTTGAGGTACTAGATTACCCTCATTTGCTTGGCCTTGTGTTGACACGCGGCATAGTGCGATTGCTTTTTCTTTTGTTATCATGCTATTCTCCTTCGTTGATTATATATCTATGAAATATTGTAGGCAATCTGTCCAGTACTTATGTTCGGCTCACTGGTCAGGTCTGCTTGTTTCTTTTTCTTGTATTGAGCGAAAAGAAAAGCAGCTAATTCACTAAAAGCCCTTTCGTACTCTTTACTTGTTATTGTCTGCTGCTGAGTTTCGCTCATGCGACTAGCATATTGCGAAAAAACGTAAAATCTTAGGGAGAATCACCTAAGATAACAGGGGTGACAATGACATTATCTGGGAGTTTACTTCGGTAGCTTTTTGGGTCGTATTTGTTGACTGCCGTAGGTGTTTTGGAATAGCTGAAATGATAGTGGGAAAACCTTGGCGTTTAATCTGTAGCCGCCTACCTGAGTAATAACTGTATTGTCTACCCCACCGCAGGCCTTGCGTAATGCACTAATGGCGTCGTTCACCGCGTACTTTACAGCATCATTCTTATGGTCAATTTTTGCTATTACTTCCATCGTTGCTCTGTCGATTACGTTTGGTGCCGCGAGAAACAAAGCTTTGAATAGCCTCTTGTTTCTACCTCTAAGATAGACGACGTGTCCATTGACTATGCCTCGGCCTGAATCCAGATCGTAGTAGGCAAGATTTGGGACAGCTTCGTCTTCAATAGATTCATCGTAACCGTCGTAATTAGTTAGTCTGGCATCTATTTTTTGTAGTGTTAGCAACAGCTCCTCAAAAGCGTAGCGGTTAATAATCGTCACCATATAATCATGGCCGTCGCTGCCAGCTGCCGTATACTCAAAGTCTTCCATATGCTTCAATTCAATTATTGCCGCACCCTCAGCCAGCCACTTTAGGCACATGAGCCTACCCCACATGAAATCACTATTGTTTGGGTCATTATGCTCATCTAGCTCTTTGACAAATACGGGGTGGTTGTCAGCGGGACCGCCAAGCTGGTAGGTGATAGCGTACATCGTATCAAGCAGAGCCTTACACACCGCTTTACGCTTGTCCTCGTTCATAGCTTCTAGTTGCTTAAGATATGTGGTCATCAACAACCATTTTACGGCAACTGTCATACTTATAAGAGAGGGTTTACGCAAAAACAAAGGAGTTATATGGCTATAAGCAAGACTGTGGGAAGACCCACAAAAGTGAGTTATGGAATCATCATCAAGCTGGCTGATGCAATACAGCATAACGCCAACATTACTGATGCCTGTAGGTACGCTGGCATTAGTCGCCAGACGTATTACTGCTATTTGAATAGCGAAGCAGTATTCGCCGAAACAATGGCTGCTGCTAAAGATAACCAGAACAAGCTAGTTATGAGTTTTCTGACAGTCTGGTGAAAAACACGCATGTTTTCACTCGATTTTTAAAGGATTTGGTGTCAGAAAAAGTCGAATTTTTGGGAAAAAGTTTGGAAGCAGTTGCACCGCATTCTTGTTAGGTGAAAGATGAACGACTTTATTGTACTCTGGAACGCTTCCTGAGGTCATAGGAAGGGTTTTAGAGCAAAAGTCGAGTATAGCCCCTCACCGCACAACAGAACAATTCTTATGCTTGTATTTTTGCTAGAAATGTGCTAAAATAGTCGCGTTATGAATCACTTGGGTCATCGCCCTGATATTTATAGCGATTTCTACATTGCCGACACCTTGCAGCACAAAGCTGCTGAGGCTTTATTTGGTGACGCCCAATCTCGACCAAGTGCGTATATGATGGCGTCACTAGTCGAGCAGGGATTGACCGAGGACGATATTCTGGCTGCAGGTACAGCAAAGGGCTACAAGACACCTGTAATGGACGAAGTACTCCATGACCTCGATGTTGCCATACCGTTTATTCAGCAAGTATCTGATGAGATTGCTAAGAATCATGGCGATAAAACCATTTGGCTTGCTGCGAGAGATTTTGAGGCTGTAGCTGATGATTTCCTTATTCGCTACCCAGAATTAGATGCACATCTTCTGCCTGCCAGTCAGGATTTGCTACATCATGAGACTATGGGTGATCCGAACCTAGCTATTCGCTTTCTTGGAAAGTTTGGCTTGACTGCTGCTAGAGTAGCAGACCCAGGCAGAAAATTTGCCGTCTTCGATAGTGGCTTCCGAGGTAGTATCGGCCAGGAGCTGGACCACTTGGCACTACGAGTACACGGCACTTCGCTGGACGATGCGGATAGGCTGACAAATGGGCTAGTATCCGTCAATACTGCCGACCGTATTCCAGGTGTGCAAATTATGGATTTTACAGGGGGAGCAGACAACTTTTCGGAAGAACGGCTACCTAGAGCAAATCGAATTATAGCTAACAGTACGATGCGACCAGAACACCACAGCGACACCCAAGTTCTGGCTGTTATGCTACAAACCTTGCCTCGTTTTCATAACGCATTTGGCAAGCTGGTCGAACGCAATGGTGATGTCGTGGCGTTACCTCGAACTTACGAGACCGAGCACGGTATAACGTACGAACATATTGACGATAATGTTGATAGACCTAGCCCTGATCGTGACTTCCAGCCCAACGATTCAATAATCAACCCAGTTGCAGCAGCCGTAGTGATGTATCGCATTGTCAAAAGTGCACTAGAGCTAAATCCTGAGGCAATGAGTGGCGTTCATCGCAGACTGCAAAGTTTATCTGCGCCGAAAATAACTAGTCTTTCGTACTCTACTGGTTCGTCGATCCCTCGCTTCATATTTGGCCAATCCTTGTTAAAGGGCGACGGCCTCACTTATCCTACTGCGCCTGACGACACGGACCACTTTGGTTACAAGAGGTATTAGGTATAACTGCTACAGGGAATTTAGTTCTTTAGTGCGTCGGTTGTTGAGCTGATGTTGTTTGAACCTGTTATCTAATAGCTCTCGCCAGCGTATCAGTTCATCGACCAAAGTATATAAATTACTTCCTTGGTCGACCTCCACGAAATGCACCCACCTTGCGTGGGTGTTTTTCGTGGGGGCTCATTGTGACTAACGAACGAGGTTCGGTCGTTAGTCACAGCCCCAGCGAAGCGGGCGGCTGGATTAACGTGCGTTGTCCCACTGAGCCCTCCAAGCATAAGCAGTATGAAGATCTCTTAGTTTTAAGGGGCCTTTTTGTTTGTTATACTCCGTCGCATGAGGATAATGCTAGAAGAAGATTTAGCCGGATGCACGACTCTTGAAGAAGTACAGCGACAGACTCAGGCCACTCTCAGGGGACTCCGAGACGAAGGATATAGGATTAGTTACGTAGCCGGGCCAATCTCTTGCGATGGAGAAGAGCGGATTCCTCAAAATATAGAGAACCTACTGGCAGCCCGGACCGCGGTAATGAGACGCCTTGGAAATAAGTCTCTGGTTTTGACCGCACCTTTCATATTTAGTCTTGACCCCAATCATAATTCATACACACGCCTCGGCCTATTCGCTATGGATCGAGGAGCCAGAGAAGCGGCCTTGCAGTCATTCTGGGATACGCTCATTGAATCCGGCTTAGTAGACAGCATCCATTTTGCGGATGGATGGGAGAGGTCCGCTGGAGCATGCCGCGAGCGAGAAACTGCGCTTAGGTGCGACGTAGGAGTTTTCGATATTAACTAACATGCGCAATAACTACTGTCCCTTGTAAATCTGCATTTTCTCGAATGATGGTTGCGATAGTGCGCACTAAGGCCCTCCATCCATAAACAGCGTAAGAGACCCCTCGATTTGAGAAGTGATTTATTTTATTGGTAAACTATGGCTGTGAGCAGCGAACACTTCGGCCGTCAACCTGTAAGGCGCCTGATCATTGCATTGGTTTATACCGCAGCTTGCCTGCTCATATTGATCACGCTCGTTCAAGTCATAAGTTACCTCACTAGACCACAAGTGCAATACTCACTGGTGACAGCAGACTGCAGGATCGCTTCTATTACGGCGCGCAATAAAACAACCGGCAGTACATCAAGAAGCTGTATTTTGACGATTAACGCCAAGAACCTCAAAAATGAACAAGCATTTGTCGACTGGGAGGGTATCGGCGGTGGACCCTTTGCCAGTTGGCACCCAATGATACGAATCAACGCGGCAAATGGAATGTTCTGTTATGCCGGAGTGAGCGACCCTAGCGAACTAAAACCCCGCGAAAGTCGCGACCTTGATTTGCAATGTTCCGGCTCCTCAGAGAAGCCGCCCAAGAACTGTGACGAGCACAGCGACCAGAGTCCGACGTCGG
>CAZRWV010000009.1:0-14435 GCA_964603965.1 uncultured Candidatus Saccharibacteria bacterium | reverse complement strand
GTACGTGGGCAAGATCGAAGATTTGGGATTGGACTGACGGGCTTGCCAGAGCGCTATACTGGAAAAAATCGCCCAAACCCGCTATACTATCCAGGTTTTATGAGTGACTACATTGTCGTCAAGGGTGCACGGGAGCACAACCTCAAGAATATCGATGTCACGATTCCTCGTGGCAAATTGGTGGTGATTACGGGGTTGAGCGGTTCGGGCAAATCTAGCTTGGCTTTCGATACGATCTATGCCGAGGGCCAGCGTCGCTATGTCGAATCGCTTTCAGCGTACGCCCGCCAGTTCCTGGGCCTGATGGAAAAACCGGATGTGGATCAGATCGATGGCCTGAGCCCGGCGATTTCTATCGACCAAAAGTCCACATCGCGCAACCCGCGCTCCACGGTCGCTACGGTGACGGAAATTTATGACTACCTGCGTCTGCTGTTTGCGCGCGTCGGCGTGCCGCACTGTCCGATCGACGGTCAGGCGGTGGTGCGCCAGACCACCCAGAACATCGTGGACCAGATCGCTGCCTTGCCCACCGATGCCCGCCTGATGGTCCTTGCCCCGGTCGTTATCGACAAAAAAGGTGCGTTCGAGCACATTCCCGAGCAGTACCAGCGCGCCGGCTTTGCTCGTGCCCGTGTGGACGGCGTGGTGTATGCGCTGGACGAGTTCCCGGAACTAGACAAAGCCAAGCGCCACCGCATCGAAGTGGTCGTGGACCGCTTGGTAAACGACGAAGCGTCGCGCAGCCGTCTGGCGCAGTCCGTCGAGCAGGCGCTGGAAGTGGCCGAGGGCAGGGTAGTGGCGCTCAATGCCGACACCAACGAAGTCACCGGCCACAGCCTGATGTACGCCTGCCCGGACCACCCCGAAGTGGCCATCCCGGAATTAGAACCACGCACGTTTAGCTTTAACAGCCCGCACGGTGCCTGCCCGGTGTGTACTGGGCTAGGATCGAGATTGGAAGTCGACCCTGAACTCGTCATCCCCAACGGCCGCCTGACCATTGCCGAGGGCGCCATCCGCCCCTACAACCGCATCAACATGGATAACTGGTACGTCAAAAAGCTGCAGGCCGTGGCCGACCAGTACGGCTTTAGCCTGCACGAGCCGACCGGGCAGATCGGTCCCGAAAACATGCAGCGCATTCTGTATGGCACCGGCAACGAAACGTACCGCGTGTCGCTTGGCGGTGGGCGCGCGTTCAACACGACTTACGAAGGCGTGATTCCTAACCTGGAGCGCCGCCACAAAGAAACCGACAGCGAGTTTATGCGCAAAGACATCGAGCGCTTTATGCAAGAAAAGCCATGCTACGCTTGCAACGGCCGCCGTCTGAAGCCCGAGGTGCTGGCGATCACTGTCGCCGACCGATCCATCATGGATATCTGTGAATTGTCTATCGACGATGCTGCTGCGTATTTTACAACACTCAGTCTAAACGACCGCGATATGCAGATCGCGCGGCTGGTGCTCAAGGAAATTGGTGCGCGGCTGACGTTCCTGCAAGACGTGGGGCTCAATTATCTGACATTGCTTCGTTCCGCTACCACATTGAGTGGCGGCGAAGCCCAGCGCATTCGCCTGGCCACACAGATTGGCTCCGGTCTGATGGGTGTGCTATACGTGCTGGACGAGCCGAGCATCGGTTTGCACCAGCGCGACAACGAGCGCCTGATCCGCACACTCAAGCACCTGCGCGACCTGGGCAATAGCGTGATCGTGGTCGAGCACGACGAAGATACTATCCGCACCGCTGATTACCTGCTGGACATCGGTCCGGGCGCCGGCATCCACGGCGGTCATGTAATCGCCAGCGGTACGCCGGAGGAAGTCGAACAATCGGCCGATAGCGTAACCGGCCAATACTTGAGCGGCAAGCGCAGCATTGCGGTGCCGGGGAAACGCCGGAAGGGCAACGGCAAAGTTATCCGCATTGTGGGTGCGCGCGAAAACAATCTGCAAAATGTAACAGTCGAAATTCCGCTGGGCGAGCTAGTGGTGGTGAGCGGCGTATCCGGCTCCGGCAAATCCAGCCTGATCAACGACATCCTGGCCAAAGAGCTGCAGGCGCGTCTGCATCATGCCACGACTGTGTCGGGCCGGCACGACGACATCGAAGGTATCAAAGAACTGGATAAGGCGATCATTATCGACCAGTCACCGATCGGCCGCACACCGCGCAGCAATCCAGCCACCTACACGGGCTTGTTTACGCCCATCCGTGAGTTGTTCGCTAGCACGCCCGAGGCCAAGCTGCGCGGCTACAGTGCTGGACGCTTTAGCTTTAACGTCAAAGGTGGCCGCTGCGAAAACTGCGCTGGTGATGGCATCATCAAAATCGAAATGCACTTTTTGCCTGATGTGTACGTGCCGTGTGAGGTCTGTCATGGCAAGCGCTACAACCGCGAAGCACTCGAGATACATTACAAGGGTAAAGACATCAGCGACGTATTGGGTATGACTTGCGAACAAGCCCTCGAATTCTTCGAAAACATCCCGGCCATCGCCCGCAAGCTGCAAACGCTCGTCGACGTAGGCTTGGGCTATATCAGTCTGGGCCAACCGGCCACACAGCTGTCGGGTGGCGAGGCGCAGCGCATCAAACTTGCGAGCGAACTGAGCCGCCGCCCCACCGGCCGTACGCTCTACATCCTGGACGAGCCCACCACCGGTCTGCACATGGCCGATGTCGACAAACTGCTCGGCGTTATGCACGCCCTGGTCGATGCCGGCAACAGCATGGTCGTTATCGAGCACAACCTGGACGTTGTTAAGTCCGCCGACTGGCTGATCGACATGGGCCCCGAAGGCGGCGCTGGCGGCGGCCGCGTCCTGGCCGAAGGCACGCCCGAAGCAATCGCCAAAGTAGCGGACAGCTACACCGGACAGTTTTTGAAGCGGATGCTGTAGTCGCTACCGCCGTACAATCCGTCCAACGCGCCGTATCCAAGCCATCAGCTTGGCGTGTATACGCGGGTTTCGAGCAAAGTAGAGCACGCTAGGGGTCAGCAGCAGTATCGCACCAACGATGCTGAGCGGCACGATAAACCGTTCAATTTGTGTGGCGAGTTGCCGGCCTAGCCAGTACGCGACCAGCACTAGCGAGAGTGTCCAGAAGAGCGCGCCAAAAATGTTGTACATCACGAATTTTGGCCGGGGCATGCGACCGATACCGGCCAGCAATGGCGCGAAGGTGCGGATGTAAGCGATAAACCGGGCGATGACGATCGTTTTGCCGCCGTGTTTTTGGTAGAACGCCGTGGCACGTTCGGCGTGCTCTTTGCGGAATAGCACGCCCTCTTGCTGACTGAAGATTCGCGGCCCAGCTCTTTCGCCAATCGTGTAGCCTACATTATCACCCGCGATTGCGGCCACGAAGATGACGAGTATCACCCACACGAGAGGCAGGCGTCCTTCGGCGGCCAGGACGCCAGATATCAGTAGTAGCGTGTCGCCGCCCGGCAAAAACATACCGAGCAGAAAGGCTGACTCGGCAAAGATTAGTCCGCCGATGACAGCTAGCGCGCCAATCGTACCAATGCCGCTCAGCAGCGTTTCGAGGCTCATGCCCTTAGTCTAGCACTAAGACGGTCGTTTACGCCGTAGTCGTGCCATGACTGCCGCCCGGATTTTGGGATCACGTACAACATGGTACAGCGTGGGCGTCAGGAATATCACGACGATGGCAATGATCATTGGCTCGATGATCTTATCGATGTGCGGGATGCGACTACCCACAAAGTAACCGAGCAGGGTAATGCCGAACGCCCACAGGAGGTCACCCGGGGTGTTGAACAGCCAAAACTTTTTGCGGTCCATACGACTTGCGCCGGCGGTGATTGGTGCGAACGACCGGATGACTGGTATAAAGTGCTCCACAAACATTGCGACGGCGCCGTACTTTTCGTAGAACTTTTCAGCCCTATCAATGTAGTCTTTGCGGAAAATCAGTCCGTCCTTTTTGCGGAATAGTCGCGGTCCCAAGCTGCGGCCCAGCTGGAAGCCCAGGTTGTCGCCGCCGATCGCCGCCAGGGCAATCACGATGCACGCGGCCCATATATTAAACTGGCCGCCGGCGGCCAAGATGCCGGCGCTGAGCAGTAATGTGTCACCTGGAAAGAACACGCCCACCATGACGCCGGATTCGGCAAAAACGATTGCGGCAATCAGCAGCAAACCACCCGTCTCAATCATGTGTGTCACATCAAACATTGTTGTAATTCATTGTAACGTACTTTCGCCCGGATGCACAAAAGTGTTACGCTATATGTCAGACGCTTTTAGTGGAGGTAACAACTATATGTCTGACCAAATTTCATTGGTGGTGGATAAACGTGACACGCTAGGCAAGGCCGTTAAGCGGCTGCGCGCGCAGGGCATGGTGCCGGGCGTGATCCACGATCACGGCAAGCCATCGGTGCACGTGCAGGCCGAATATCAAGCGATGCACAAAGTCTTCGCGGCAGCAGGACGGCACCACCCGGTGCAGGTTGATGCTGGGGGCCAGAAGTTCACGACGATTATTAAGACGGTCACGTTTGACCCCAAGCGCGGGAGCCTGACGCACGTCGTGTTCGGTGCCATTAAGGCCAACGAAAAGGTTGATACCGAAGTACCAGTGCACGCAACGTACGCCGAGGGCAACGAAGCCAGCCCGGCCGAACGCGCCGGCCTGATTGTGCTCGGGCAGCTGACGTCCGTCGAGATTAAGGCATTGCCCAAAGATTTGCCCGATGCGCTGACCTATGACGCCGAAAAGCTGGTGGCCGTGGGCGACCAGTTAACGGTGGAAGACTTGGTGGTGCCGAGCGGTGTTGAAGTAATCACCGAACCGCATCACGTAATCGCCACTGTCTTCGAACCAAGCGCCCTGGCGGCGGCCAACGATGACGCCGGCGGCTCGGCACAGGCCGACGACCAGACCGATGTCGATTCCGAGCACGACGGCGGCGCCGAGGAAGGTACGCAAGCTGGCGAAGAAAGCCCAGGTGGCAAAGAGCAAAAGGAATCCAAGGATCAGGGCCGCAACCCCGAAAAAGATTAGTTTCGGGTCCGTCTGGCGCCAACATACAGAATCCGCTGCGAGCAATCTCAGCGGATTCTGTGCGTAGCGGTAGTATACTGGCAGCCGTATGACGCTATTCAAACCCACCGATCTACTGGACAGGTTTTACGAAGTCGGCCTGTTCCTGAAAGGATTTGATGGTGTGCTGGAATTGATTGGCGGCACACTATTGCTGCTGTTGAGCTCGGAAACCGTCGTACATATCACGCATGCGCTAACGGACACCGAACTAGGCGAGGACCCCCATGACTTTTTGGCGCTGCATGTGCGACACATCGGTGAACAGCTTGCTCGTGGCCATCATACCTTCGCGGCAGTCTTCTTGCTGACGCACGGCGCGGTCAAAGTGGCACTCGTGATTAGCCTGATGCTGCAAAAGCTGTGGGCCTATCCGGTTGGCCTGATTGTGCTCTGCCTGCTATTGCTGTACCAGGCGTATCAATTGGCGGTTGCGCCGAGCATTGGCATAGCGGCACTCAGCTTGCTCGATGCCATCATTATCTGGCTCATCTGGCGCGAGTGGCAGCGGGTGCGCGCTGCCACTATTCCTCGATGAACCCGCCGCTCTGGTGTGCCCACAGCTTGGCATAGGCACCGCCGGCATCAAGCAGTTCCTTGTGCGAACCTTGCTCCACGATCCGCCCGTCACCAATGACGGCAATCGTGTCCATGTGGCGCAGGGTGGAAAGCCGGTGTGCAATGGCGATGACGGTCTTATGTTCCCACAAGTTCTCCAGCGCTTCTTGTACCAAGATTTCGCTTTCGCTATCTAGTGCGCTGGTAGCCTCGTCCAGAATCAGCAGTGGTTTGTCGTCCAGGAACGCGCGGGCAATCGCAATGCGCTGCCGCTGGCCTACCGAAAGCTTAACGCCGCGTTCGCCCACTAGGGCGTCATAGCCGTCGCTAATTTTGGTAATGAATTCGTGCGCGTGGGCCAGTTTGGCCGCCCGAATGATATCCTTCCGCGTAACTTTGCGACTACTGGCATAGGCGATATTATCGGCAATGCTCCGATGGAATAGGGTGGTGTCTTGCGGCACGTACGATATCAGATCGGCGATGTCCCGTGCTTTGGCTGGTGCGTCATCCACCAATATTTGTGAATCCGATACCGGGTAGTAGCCGAGCAGCAGCTTGGTAAGCGTGGACTTGCCGCTGCCGCTTCTGCCCACAATGCCCAGCTTTTGGCCGCGCTGTAGCGTCAGGTTCAGGCCGCGCAGCACGGGTGCATCGGCCTTGTCTGGGTAGGCAAAGCTGAGTTTGTGCAATTCCAGTGCCTTGCGGAATGGCAGTGTCTTGCCCCCCGAAGTCTGGTCGTCATCGTCGCCATGCATGATATTCACTGCTCCAAACAGGTAGCGATGCGCCTCTTCGACTCGGGCTAGCTTTAGTCCAAATTGTGATGCCTGCCAAACCAGCTGCCAGATGGTATTGCTAAAGATCAGTAGTGTAGACAGCACGATTCCCAGCTGAGCCAGCGAGACCGAGCCGTGCAAAAACAGATATACGTTCAGCGCGATGGTGGCCGGCCAGATAATGTTACGCACGAATATCGACATCGTGGTCCAGAAAAAGACGGTCCACAGCTGCGAGCGCCTGAATGCTTGGATGGTTTTGGTTTGCTCGACGGCAACCGCTGCAATCTCGGTCGCTTCTTTGCGGAACGATTTAATATTCACAAAGTTGGCTATGGCGTCGATGATCTTGGCGTTCTTGGTAGACTGGATGTCGGCGAACTGCTTCTCGGTTCGAATGCTATTCCGTAAGCTGTAGCGGCCAACAATGAGCATACCGAACATGCCGGCCGCAAACAGTATACCGGTTTGCCAGTTAACGCTCAGCAGAATGCCGAACACCGCCACCATACTCACCGCCTGGCTGGTATAGTTGAAGCACAGGTCGTCAAAGAACGTGCGCTGCTCTTGGCTGATCGTCGTGACGTACGACGACAGCTTGCCGGTAAATTTATCCACAAAGTAGGGATAGGGCTTGCGGATGATCCGCTGGAACAGGACGTTCTCGTACTCAAAGCTGAGCGGGGCGATGAGTTTAACAAACAGCAGCTCGGCTACATGCCATATCGTGTCGTGGCCGGTGCTGCAGCCGATGAGTAGCCATACGTAGATCACGGCCGAGTGGCCCTGAACTGGGTGGGCCGACAAGGCGCCAACCAGTTTGCCGATGAATATCGGTATCAGGGCCAACAAAATGTTCGATACTACAAAGACGGCCAGTGTGACTGCAAAACGCAGTTTGTAGCGGCCCATGTAGCTCAGGAACGAGCGGAGCGAATAGTGATCTTTTGGTTGTTTACTCATCGATGAATCCGCCAGATTGATGCGCCCACAACTTGGCGTATGTGCCATCTGCTTTGCGAATGAGCTCTTTGTGTGTACCTTCTTCCACAATCTTACCATTGTCCAGCACGATGATGCGATCCATCTTTTGGATGGTGCTCAAACGGTGGGCAATCACGATGGCCGTGCGGCCTTCCATCAGCTTCCATAGCGCGGCCTGGATTAGTACTTCGCTCTCACTGTCGAGCGCTGACGTTGCTTCGTCCAGCGCCAGAATCGGTGCGTTCTTGAGCATAGCGCGCGCAATCGCAATGCGTTGCCGTTGACCACCGCTCAGCTTGACGCCGCGCTCGCCCACCAGCGTGTCGTAGCCCTTGGGCAGCCCGATGATGAAATCATGCGCACTGGCCATTTTGGCGACGGCCTCGATCGTCTCTTGGCTAGCCTCCGGGTCGCCGTACGCGATGTTCTCGCGGACGGTGCGGTGGAACAACAGCGGTTCCTGCGGCACGTACGCAATGTGCCGACGCAGGTCGTTTTGTGTGATGGCCGCGATGCTTTGGCCGTCAATGGCGATCATACCATCCTGGATGTCGCTAAAGCGCAGCAGCAGGCGCGTCAGCGTTGTTTTGCCGCTGCCGCTGTGGCCCACCAGGCCGACTTTTTCGCCCGGCTTGATGTGCAGGTTGAGCTTGTCGAACAGCGCGTGGTCCGAACCGTCGTGGCGGAACACCACACTCTGGAACGCGATGTCGCCGCGCTCGATGTGCACCGTTTCCGGCTTGATCGGATCGCGCAGCTCTGGCTGTTCGGCCAGAATCTCGATCATTTCCTTGGCGTCACCAAACGAGCGGTTCATGTTGCGCAGCGCGCTATTGCTGAATGCGAACAACATGGCGGAGATCGTGCCTGTGTAGTTGAATATCAGGAACGCGGTCGCCAGGTTTTTGCCAAGCGATACCACGCTGATTATCGCTACCAGCAGTGCCACACCCTGCATTACGCCAGACACGCCGCCCAGCAGGAACTGCTGGCGCTGCGATGCGTTCATCATGCCCATCAGCCGTCCAAACACGTGGTCGTTGACCTTCCAGTAGCGTTGGTTTTCGGTGTGCACGTTGGCAAAGCTTTTGATAGCCATCACGTTTGTAATAGCGTCGGCCAGCACACCGGTCTGCCTGCTTTCCGCGCCGCCCAGTTCCGCGCCGCGTTCGCGCACTCGTTCACTCACCACGAACGACACAATGATGTACAGAATCGAAAAGGCTAGCAGCGATAGCGTATAGAGCGGCGAGTATCGGAACATCACGATGGTAACAAAGGTCATACCGACGATCAGCGGCACAACTTGGAACATGAACGTGTCAGCTAGCCGCACATATGATCCACTCAGCTTGGCAGTGGCCGAAACCAGCGAACCACCAAAATGGTTGGCGTGGAAATCTGCGGTTTGGTTGACCAAGCCATCGAACACCTCGCGGTTGATGGACCGCTGGACGTTGCCTTCCAGCCGCCAGTACATGTAATCGAAGATGCGCCAAAACAGCACTGTGCCAATCAGACACAGCACAAAATACAGCACCAGGTTACCACCGAACGATTGCCACACCTGGTGCGGTGCGTAGTCATGACCGCTGAGCCGGTTGATGATGACGGCCAACACCAGCGGCGGCAGATACGTGCCGACGATGACGTTGAACGGATAAATAATGATGGACGGTAGGTATAGCTTGGGGAACTTGCGCACGTGCCGCCAGTAGTAGCGGAACGTTTGCGAGGCCAAAGGACGTTTGTTTGACATGGCGCGGCCCCTCCTTGGTGGCCGACCAGTTATAGCGCTTATAGGCAGCGCTAACTTGTTATGTGATTGTTACGGTTGCGCCCGGCTCACGATGCCGGTTTGGTTTTAAAACGAGGTGAAACAGTTGGAACGGACGACTGGCTGTCCGGTATATGTCTGCATCTTCATGGTTGTGTGGTCGCCCTTCCTTTAATGTTAGTAGTAATGACAAACTATACCGGTTCGCTGTATACTATGCAAGTGCAAAAAATCATTTTGTATTACAAATTCACTCCCATCGCTGATCCAGACATGACGCGCCTCTGGCAGCGCGCGCTATGCGAAAAGCTGAACCTGAAGGGCCGCATCCTGCTGTCACCGCACGGCATCAACGGCACACTGGGCGGTGAAGTCGATGATCTAAAACAATACATCAAAGAAACGAAGCAGTTTACTGGGTTCAAAGACACGACGTTCAAATGGAGCGAGGGCGATCGTGATCACTTTCCCAAATTGCAGGTGCGTGTACGGCCGGAATTGGTCACCTTTGGCGTTCCAGACGAAGTCAAAGTCGATGCAACAGGGGTCGTGGGCGGCGGCAAGCACCTCAAACCAACAGAGGTGAACGATTTAGTTAACAGATACGGCGACGATGTGGTGTTTTTTGACGGCCGGAACGCCTATGAGGCCGCTGTAGGCCGGTTTAAGGGCGCAGTAGTACCCAAGACTACTACGACCCGTGACTTTATTACAGAGCTCGAGAGTGGCTCATACGACCACATCAAGTCCAAAAAGGTCGTTACCTACTGCACCGGCGGCATCCGCTGCGAGGTGCTGAGCGTGCTGATGAAAAACCGCGGGTTCGAAGACGTGTACCAGATTGACGGCGGCATTGTGAAGTACGGCGAGCAGTATGGCGACGATGGCCTGTGGGAAGGCTCGCTGTATGTGTTTGACGATCGCATGGGCACGAAGTTCAGCGACAAAGCAGTCGACGTTGGCACGTGCATTCACTGCGGCGGCCGCACGAGCAATTACGAAAACTGCGCGCTCACCAGTTGTAATAAGTTGGTGTTGATCTGCGAAACGTGCAAAAATGAGCCGGACAAATTATTCCACACGCCCGCGTGTGCCAATGCTGCCAAGGAGGCTGCACATGCCTAAACTACTCACCCTCACTCGCTTTGGTAATCCCGTGCTGCGCGAAACGGCACGCCGGTTGACTGTCGACGAAATCAAGTCGGCCGAGATCCAAGAACTAATCGCCAGCATGCGCTACACCAGCAACCAAAAAGAGCAGGGCGTGGCGCTGGCCGCACAGCAAGTGGGTGAGGCAGTTGCGCTCAGCGTGATTGCTATCAAACCCACGCCCAATCGTCCCAACTTGGAGCCGTTCGAGAGCGTCATCATTAACCCATCTTATGAAGGCATCGGTCAAACCGAAGGCATGTGGGAAGGCTGCATGAGCTGCGGTGGTGCCGACAACATGGTGTTCGGCCAAGCAGATCGTTACCGATCGATCCAGGCCAAATGGTACGACGAGCATGGTGTGTCTCACAACGAAGAGCTGTCCGGCTTTGTGGCGCATGTGTTCCAACACGAAACCGACCACACCAACGGCATCTTGTTTGTAGACCGTGTGAGCGATACGCACTCCTACATGATGGTCGACGAATATCGCAAACGCATCGTGAATAAGCAATCATGAACGCCACAGATGTTCAGCGCATCGCGGCCGAGATTATGGCGCGGAACTTGGGGCGTCGGCCTGTGTTGATTGGCATTGAAGGATTTGGTGGCTCGGGCAAGACGACACTCGCAAGGCAATTAAGCGACGCACTCGGCCATTCTTATGTCGTAAATATTGATGATTTTATCGTAAAAGAAAAGCTGACCGAGCCCTCATGGGATAAAGGCGGTTTCGACCGTGAACGGCTTGAACGGCAAGTATTGCGGCCAGCACATGAAGGCCAAGAGGTGCATTATGAAGAACTGCTCTGGGAGTCGAACACCCTGAGCGCACCAAAAATCGTTCCCGACGTTGACTACCTTATAGTCGAAGGTATCTCGTGCTATCACCCAAACATTGCCCACTACTACGACTATAAGATTTGGGTGGAGACTCCAATCGAGATAGCTAAGGCCAGGGGTAAAGCCCGCGATGCAGGCAACGAAAACGTAGACAAGTGGGACATGTGGGCTGAAAACGACTTAGCCTACCAGAAGAAATATCATCCGGAACAACAGGCTGATTTTGTAGTTACCAACAACTAAAGCACGCCAAACCGCTGCAGCGTAGCGACGGTATCTTCAAACTGGCCGGGGAAGCGTAAATGCGTTTCCAATTGATCGAGCGGGCACCACATGACGTGCCTGACTTCGTTTGGGTCGGGCCGAACTGCGGCTGGGTCACCCGAAAAATACAGCAAAAACCGATCTTTTTGCTGGCCGCGATATTCAGCGGCCCTGAGGTTGCCGCTCTGCATGAACTCGGATGGAAAATCATAGACCAGCGGCTCTACGTCCTGTGCCGCAATAGTATAGTGGTCGGGCGTTAGGCCAAGCTCTTCACGAACTTCACGGACGATATTCTGCGCCGCGGTTTCACCTGGGTCGCGGCCACCGCCCGGCATGTTCCACTCATCACCTTTGTAGGAATTGAGATTTACGAGCAACAGCGTTTTGGCAACGGGATTGTGAATATACGCTATTGCGCCCAGGCGGTATGGTTTATTGGCATCTTCCATGCGGATGCAGTATAGCTCAAAAACGTGCGGCTATTTGTAATTCTCCCCGGGGTTCGTAATGAACAAATCGTGCGGGTGGCTTTCGGCCAGGGACGCCTGCGTGATGCGCATAAACTGCGCGGTCTGCCAGAGTTCCGGAATGGTGCGGGCGCCGACGTAATACATGCCGCTAAACATGCCGCCGGTGAGCTGGTCGAGCAGTTGGCCGACCGTGCCGTTGATGGGCACCAGGCCCTCCACGCCCTCGGCGATCAGCGTGTCGCCCTGGTAGCTTTTGCCGTGGAATTCGTCTTCGCTGCTGACTTCGATGCCGCGCTTCATGGCGCCGATCGAGCCCATGCCGCGGTATTCCTTGAACGCGTAGCTTTCGGCACCGTTCAGGATGTTCTGAAAGCGGCCGGGGACGTGTTCGGGGGCAAGCTGGACGGTTTTGCCCGGTGCTTCGCTGGTGGCGGCAAACAGCCGGCCAAACATCACGGTGCTAGCACCGGCGGCCAGGGCTTTGACGACGTCGCCGGAATACATCAAGCCGCCGTCGGCAATGACCGGTACGCCGTGCCCGCGCGCCACGCTGACGGTGTCGAAGAGGGCGGTCAGCTGCGGCACGCCCATGCCGCTGATGATGCGCGTGGAACAAATCGCGCCCGGGCCCATGCCCACGCGCAGGGCGTCCGCGCCAGCCTCGATCAGTGCCTCGGCACCTTCGGCCGTGGCCACACTGCCGGCGATCACGTCCACGTCAAAATGTTCTTTGGCGTAGCGCGTAGCGGCGATAACTTTGGCTGCGTAACCGTGCGCCGCGTCAATCAGCAACACATCCACGCCGGCTTTGACGAGTGCCTCCATGCGTGCTTCATAGCCGGCGCTCGAACCGACTGCTGCGCCTACTGGCAGCTTTTTGCGTTTAACCTTTTGCACCTCGGTTGCCTGGTCGGCAATCGTCATGTTGCGGTGAATAAAGCCCATGCCGCCGCGCTCGGCCAGGGCGATTGCTAGTTTATGTTCCGTTACGGTGTCCATCGGCGCGGACACAATCGGCGTATCCAGCGCGATGTTGCGCGTCAGCTGCGTGCGCAACTTGATCTCTGCACGATTGAAGCCCGCGTAACCGGGCTTCAGCAGAACGTCATTAAATGTTAAGGCGAGTGGCAGTTGTGTTTCCATAGCTTATTCTAACGTGTCTTTACATGGCGTGTCAAAGAGCTTGCGGCTAGTGGGTTTTGCGACTGCTTAAGCTCATTGAATCGTGGTTTTCTATGATTGCTTCGACGTAACGAATCGCATGTTCGAGCTGTTTGGCGAGTCCTACCTTCTTTGCCATGGGCATGAAATACTGCCGGGCCTCTGCGGCGTAGGCGTTAGCCTTCTCGGGTGAACCGCAATGAGCTATGTTCGTTATGAGGTTATTTATCCGGTCATGAACCTTAATGCGCATGGCTGGTAGGCCTATGCTTTCGTCAGCCGCCATAATTGCGCCATAAAACACTTCGGGTACGAATGGATCTGGTTTGGAAACGAGGCCAACAACATCTGCGATCTTCTGTGAGAATTCGCGAGCCAAATAATCTGTGGTAACGTCGGAATCCTCCACGACGTCATGAAGAATCGAAGATAGCAACTCCTCAGGATCTGTCACCCCATGTACGATCAGGGCCATGTGAACCTCGAGCATATGTGTCCAGTAAGGCTGGTCGGGTACCGCAGAGTAATAGCGCATTTCATTGCCGGACTTTTCTGCTACAAGAGACCACGCCTTCTTTTCTAGCTCGCGATAAGTAGTAAAATTCATCAGTCTATCTTAGCAGATAATGCCACAAGATCTTTGTCTCCCAGCGGTATAATAGAAGGGTGAACCAAGCCCTGTCCGCCAAACTCAAAACCCTGCCCAAAGACCCCGGCGTCTATTTTCACAAAGATGCTGCGGGTGAGATTATCTACGTCGGCAAAGCCGCGCGGTTGAATAACCGGGTGCGGCAGTATTTTCAGGCTAGCCGCACACGTGATCCCAAGACGGAGGCGCTGGTGGCGGAAATCGTCGACACCGACTGGATGGTCGTGGAAAGCGAGCTCGAAGCGCTCTTCCTGGAAGCGGAAATGATCCGCCGCTATATGCCGCGTTACAACATCCTGCTGCGCGACGACAAAGCGCTCAGTTACATCCGCATCGATTACGACAGCCAATATCCCACGGTTACTACGACGCGGCGGCCGTTGGATGACGGCGCGCGGTATTTTGGCCCATACTATAGCGCATATGGTGTAAAGCAGGCGCTCAAATATCTGCGGCGCATCTTTCCGTTTGCCGTCAAGCGCACGCCAGGGCAAAAGCGCGCCAGCTTGCACTACCACTTGGGGCTTGACCCGGGCTTGGAAGAGGGCAAGACGTCCCTAGAAGATTACCGCAAGAATTTGCGCAAACTTATCGCAATTATCGAAGGCAAACGCACCGCGATTGTGCGCGAAGTGGAGCACGACATGAAGACTGCGGCCAAAGCCCAGGAATTCGAACAGGCCGCCCATTACCGCAACCAGCTTTTTCTGCTGCA
>CAZRWV010000008.1:0-14697 GCA_964603965.1 uncultured Candidatus Saccharibacteria bacterium | reverse complement strand
GGTGGTGCCGGTGTGGGCAAGACCGTGCTCACCATGGAGATGATCAATAACGTGGCCGTGGGTTCCGGTGCGCTGTCCATTTTTGCCGGTATTGGCGAACGTATCCGCGAAGGTCACGAGCTGTACGACACGCTCAAAAATAACGACCTGCTCAAAACCACGGCCATGTTCTTTGGCCAGATGAACGAAAACCCGGTGCAGCGCTCGCTGATCGCCCTCTGTGCCATTACGCTGGCCGAGCACTTCCGTGACGACCAAAAGAAGGACATTCTGCTGTTCGCGGACAACATGTACCGCTACATTCAGGCCAAGAACGAGATGTCGACCATTATCGACCAGACGCCGGCCGAAGGCGGCTACCAGCCGACAATCTTTAGCGATGTGAAGGCCATGGAGGACCGGCTGACAACTAACGAAAACGGGTCGATCACGGCACTCCAGACTATCTATGTGCCAGCCGACGATACCTCCGACCCGGCGGTGCAGATGATTCAGCACGAACTGGACTCGATCATTGTTTTGAGCCGCGCCGTTGCTGCCCAAGGTATTCGTCCCGCGGTGGATATCGGTGCTTCCAGCTCGTCGCTGATGACGCCCGAGATCGTGGGTGAGCGTCATTATATGCTCAACGTGCGGGTACAGGCGATCTTGCAAAAGTACAACTCGCTGAAGGGCATTATTGCCATTATCGGTGAATCGGAGCTGAGCGCCGAGGACCGTGACGACTACAACAAGGCCAAAAAGCTGATCCAGTACTTTAGCCAGCAGTTTAACGTGATGGAAAAGATGACCGGCATCCCGGGCGAGCACCACACGCGCGAAGATACGCTGAACGGTATCGAGGAGATCATCGTATGAGGTACGCGCGGTGGTAAAGCGGCAGCTGGCCAGCACGGGCGAAATCGTCGATGTCGACAAGGCCAAGGCCGTTCCTGGTGCACCGGCCGATCCCAGCACTCTGACCATGACGGTGAAAGTGTACGCGCCGTTCCGGATGTATTTTGAAGGTGAGGCGGTGAGCCTAACTGCTACCAACGAAACCGGACCGTTCGACATCCTGCCGCACCACCACAATTTCTTGTGTATGTTAGTGCCGTGCGATCTGATTATCAAAACGCCGGACGGCAATACGCAAACGATCAAAATCGCTCGCGCGCTCATGCACGTCAAAGCCGAAAAGGTCGTCGTCTTCGTCGACGTCTAGGTGCCGGTTACGAAGTAGTCGTACGAAAATGTTTGGTTGGCCGGGGCAGCGTTGGCGGTGCATAGGCTGAAGCCAGTGGTAGTTTTGGTGACGTAGAACTGAGTTTGACCAGCTGCCTGGCCGACGGGCGACACAATGATACGCGGTGTCGTGCTGAACGGTTTGCTGAACGTGAGGTTGATGAAGCAGCCGGGTGTGGGGCCACTGCCCGTGTTGATGTTGACAGTACCCGCCACGTCGCTGCCGCTGACGGATGTGGTGCCGCCGCTGCCGATGACGCCGCCGTCGCTACTGCGGGTGGGTGAGGCGCCGGTAAAGCTAACGTGGTTGGGTACTTCCAACTGGGCATTGCCGCTCAATATCAGGCGGGTGACGGTTACCTGACCGGCAGCGACCGGTCCGCTGAAAGCGGCCGAGCCGGCCACGTTCAGGTTGCTTTGGATGGTGACGTCGCCTTGTAGTTTGGTGGCTTTGGCTACCTGTAAGCTGTCGATTTGAGTAGTACCCAGGCTGGCCGTGTTGGAAACCACTAGGTCAGGTACGCTGAATGTGCCTCCCAGCTGGATGGTACCGGCCACGTTCAGGTTGCTCCGCACCAGCACCTGTCCGTTAAAGATGGCGTTGCCTTGCACCGTCAGCGTTTGGCCGGTGTCGCCTACGGTGGCGTCGGAGTTGGCTAGTTGGTTCAGGGCGTCCTGGCTGAGTTGCTGGATAGCGACGCCGGGCGTCGTGGGGGTCTTTTTGCTGTTCAGGTAGGTCACCACGATAACGATGCCGGCGATGACCAGTACGAGCACGAACAGCAGCAGATAGACGTTAAAGCGCCGGAAGAACTTTTTGATGGCGCTGGGCTGTTTGACTGGAGCGGTGTCTTTGCTGTCTGCGGCGGGCTTGCCGGTGGCCTGGGCTTCGGCACCCAGTTCGTCGTTGGTTTTTTCCAGGGCGTCGGCCGGAGCATTTTGCTGCGGCGGAGAGCCCGCGGCGTCGGTCGATCCGCCCGCGGAGCCTGCATCTGGTTTTTTGTCTTTATCTGGTTCCATGTATGTCCACGTGTCTAATTCGTGCCCTGTACTGCTTATGCATAGCATACTACAGGTTAGGGTAAGCCGCCAGATATAACCGCGAGCAGTTTGTCTTTTGGCTAGGCTTCCGCGATAATAACTAGCATCTATGCAAACACAAACTGCGGCGGAAACTAAGTCCGCGGCTGCGACCCGAATGGCGGGCGTCCTGTATCGCCAGGGTCGGCTGGTAGTGGCGCTGGCACTTATGTTGTGCCTGGGGTTTGGCGGTACGGGTGCGGCGGTCTCGTCGTCGAACAACTATCAGGTAACCGAGACGCAGTTTGGCCCCGGCAGCTCGCAGAATGATTGCTCGGAGAACTACTGTGCCCAGACGTCGGCCGGTGATACCGTGGCAGGTAGCATCAGCAGCGATAACTACGGGGCGTCAGCGGGCTCCGACAGCACCGACATACCCACTGTGGAGGTGCTAGTAACAGATGCTTCACACGACCTGGGCGTGCTGAGTGCTACTGCTACTGCTACTGCTACGTCGACTATTGCCGTGCGTACGTACCTGAGCAACGGCTATGTGATGCAGATCACAGGTAGTCCGCCTAAACAGGGGTCGCACGCCATTATTGCCATGGGGCCCGCTGGCCAGACGGCCTGTCCGTGTACGTCACACCCGGGCGCCGAGCAGTTTGGCATTAACTTTGCCAACAATACCTCGCCGGACATCGGCGCTGCGCCAGTGCAATTGCCGTCCGGCGACACCATCTTCGGCCAGGCCGAGACTAACTATAATCAGCCTGATCTCTTCACTTACGAAGATGGCGCGGTGGTAGCGCACAGTGATACCTCTGGTGGTCAAACGGTCTATACCATGTCGATGATTCTGAACATCTCTAACGTCACACCCGGCGGCCGCTACCAGGGCGCACTGTCGGCCGTGGTTGTGCCATTGTACTAGCGGCTACGGTCGGGTGTGGGGCTGTGGATAACTCTCTTGTGGTTAAAAAAACTGCGTGGTACAATCCGGAACGTAAGTACTAAAACAAAAATACAAGAAGGAGAACGTATACCTATGTATAAACTTAAAAACGTGGCCAGGCGCGGTAGTGCGTTCCTGGGTGCGGTAGGCTTGCTGGCCGGAATCAGCTCGTCGGTCTTGCCTGTGATGGCATCTGCCGACTCGTTGAACCCGCTGGTCGAGCGTAGCTTGACGCTGTCCAGCTCCAGCCCGGGTTGGGCGTACACCGACGGTTCGGGCAACCCTACCTACGCACCGCCGAACAGTGGTGCCAACGGGCAGAAGACCGGTAACTACTTTAGCTTTAGGGTAAGTACCGATTCGTCTATTGACGGCGCCGATGTTGGTACCGATCCAGACAACCCAATTAAGGCCATGTCATTCCAGTACTGCACGACATCAGCTGGTGACTGTTCTGGGCCTGGTGACGACACCCAGACACTACCAACGCCACGCGTTGACGATGCTAGTCACACCGACCTGAATGTCACTTACCCAAGCGCAGCAGAAGTCAGCGGTACGGTGACAGACGGTACCGGCACGATTACGCTGGCGAGCGGTAACGCCGCAGTTCATGGTACTAGTACGAGTTTCACCACCGAACTAGTAGTCGGTAGTACGATCAAAACTGATGGCGGTAACATCTATGTCGTTAAATCAATAACCGATGATGACGATTTGGTTCTTACTACTGGCGCAGCGGCGAACGAGACCGATGTGCAGTTCCACATGAGTGATTTTCTTCAAGTCATTAATACATCGACTGGTGACGTCAAGGCTGTACCAGGATACACTGACGAAAACCCCAAGTACCAGGCCAATGGCGGTAAGGGTGACCCGGCTGAAGCAGCCAAAAACATTGCCGGTAACTTCATAGTCATGTACGACAACGCCGGTACGTGGACACAAAGCACAGGTTGGACTGTGTCGACTTCCAACGAAGAGGAGACCGCTAGGACTGGCAAGCAGAACACGATCATCCTGCAGAACTCAACCGGCCTGGGCATACCGAGCACCACCCGGATGAAGGTACTCTTCTTTGCAACAAGCAGCGACTACATCACCAACCCGGGTTCAAGCTACTTCTTTGTTAAGATCAACACCTTCAAGAACTTCGATGCACTTGGTGGCGGGAACACGCTGGCCGATAACATTGCCTCCGGTGATGTTATCGATGGTGGTGTGACGGTAGCCAACGTGATGAACCAATCAATCCAGATTACCACCAAGGTTCTGGAAACGATGGAGTTCTCTGTCGGTACTGTTGACCCGGATACGCTTGACGCGACTCAGCTGGATGCGTCCGATGCGGCTGGCAGCCACATCCCATGCAATCCGATTCTAACGCGTATGACCAGTGCTGTAGACGATCCGCAGAACGTCCTACAGCTTGGTAAACAAGAGGCAGAGAGTTCGCTAGAAACTGGAACCACCTACGCGACACACTCCTACTGGCGACTGAGTTCCAACTCTAGTGCTGGTGCGACGGTGTACTACTCTGGTCACACTCTATCGAACACCTCAGGTGACGAAATCGCACCTATCGGCACAACGGCAAGTGGATCGGCGCCAGGCTCCGAACAATTCGGGCTTGCGCTCGACACGCGTACGTTGAGCGGCACGACTGGTGTAGCTAAGCTCGATACTGGAACCTACGGCGTTGACTACAGTACATCCGACGATGTCGGCGGGGTAGTTGTAGAGAACGGCGCAGACAACGATGCAGCCGGTATCATCGCTGCCGGCAAAACTACTGGAGGCACCGGTAACGGTGTCGATGATTCGGTGCTGACTGACCTTGGCGCTGACCTGGTAACGCCTGACTACAGCGGTCTGAACAAGAGCTACCACACGCCAAAGCTTAACCCGCTTGTGCCCTACGGTAACTCTGGAACAGGGGTAGACTGGTACGGCGGCGGCAATGGTACCATTGTGAGTAGCGGCACGGCAAAGTTCACCTTTGATCCGATGTCAGATACCGTACCTGCACCAATTGCGAGTGAAAACAACGAAGTTGTGGACTGTGTAACCGGCAAGATGCGTTACATCGCCAACATCGCAGCAACCACTCCAGCCGGTATCTACACTACCAAAGTTAACTACATTGCAGCTCCTCAGTACTAGGCATAGTTCCTAGCAAATATTACGCCACATAGTTTGGCAGAGAAACCAAAATGGCCCTCTTACCGGGGCCATTTTGGTTTGCTAGCGGGCTTTTGTATACGGAGCTTAGCATACCGCTTGCGGTTTAGTACAATATAACCATGCAAAGGTTGAAGGGGCTGTCTATATGGTTGTCGCCCTATCGATTGGTCACACTGCAGACACTCATCTTGCTGCTATGTAGCTTTATGATCTTTACCGCCGATGCGACGGTGGTTATACGCTTCGAGCCGCGCTCGTTGTTCGTGTATGACATCAGCCCGGGCGCTACTACCAAATATACGGTGTCGCTTGGCTATACTACGCCGACTACAGTGGGGTCGCTGGACATGGAATTCTGCATCGACCCTATACCGAATGATCCATGCGTGGCGCCAGCCGGGCTGGATGTGTCCGGAGCGGTCTTGTCCGATCAGACTGGTGAAACGGGCTACAGTCTGGACGTCATTAGTCCGAATCATCTGTTGCTTACACGCCCGCCGACCGTGGCGGGGCAGACGCTATCAACATATACGCTGGATAATATAGTCAACCCCACCTACATGGCCCACTCGTTCTCCATACGTTTGAGTGACTACGCGAGCACGGATGGCACTGGGCCGATTATTGATCTAGGCTCGGTACTGACGCAGATCAACGATCCGATTATTATCGAAACGCAGGTGCCGCCCCAGCTGGTGTTCTGTGTGGCGCATATAGTGGACTTTAGTTGCACGGGTAGCAGTGGAGGTAATTTGACCGATCTGGGCCAGCTGGATTCCGGTGCACCGTTAACGGCCACATCCCAGATGTGGGCAGGCACCAATGCTTCGGGAGGCTACGACATCATCGTGTATGGTACGCCGCTGCAGGCGGGCACGCATGTGGTTAACCCGCTTGCTACGCCCACGGCCAGCGCGCCCGGGAATAACCAGTTTGGTATTAACCTGACCACTAACACCGACCCGCCCGTTGGGGCCGACCCGGAGGGGCCGTTCGTCAATGCCGTAGTGGCACCGGATTATTCACAGCCCAACCTATTCAAATTCAAGGATGGTGACGTAGTCGCTGCCGCGCCTAACGTAAGTCTGACCCGGCGCTTTACGGTAAGCTATCTCGTTAACGTATCTCCCAATTTGGCGCCTGGTGCGTATAGTACAACACTTACCTACATATGCACGGGGCACTTCTGATGGTACAATACCGCTTATTGTTAGAAACTAAACAGTGAGAGACATACGCATGAAACGTTTTTCCAGATATCTCGGCACCGCACTGGCAGTGCTAATTACTGCGGTAAGCTTATTGCCGGCCATTCCGGCTAGTGCTGCGGGCACATCATCGGGCCTGAGCATTACGCCCAAAAAGAACTACCTGCTAAAGCCGGGCGAATCAGCTACAGACAAGCTGATCATTGGTAATCTGGATCACAACAATCCGCTAACCGTCAACCTGCGTATGATCGACTTTACATACACCGACCAATCAGGTACGCCCAAACTAAACATCGCTGCTAATGCGCCGCAAACCCCCTGGTCGCTCAAGCCGTTCACTACATTGCCCAAGACCGTTGATGTGCCGGCGGGTGGCTCCAAGACAGTAGAATTCACCATCAAGATCCCCAAGAATCAGGGTGCGGGCAGTTATTACAGCGCCATCATGTACCAGGCGGGCAGCTCTAGTGGCGGCAACGTAGCATTGAATGCCTCAGGTGTAACGTTGGCATTCGTGTCGGTGCCCGGTACGGTCAAAGAGAATATGACCCTGCAGAAGTTCGGTGCCTACACGTCGGACGACAACGGCGTTACCGGTAGTTACACATTCATCGCAACCGATGCCCAGCCCAAAATGATAGCGTACACGCTCAAGAACGAGGGTAACGTGTTCGAAAGCCCAGCGGGCAATGTGATCATAAAGGACATGTTTGGTCATCAGGTTGCAAACGTGCTAACGAATTCCAATCAATCATTGGCTCTGTTGGGGCAGACGCGGCTGTTCACGGCCTGTATTAAAACCGTGCAGGACAAGGTCAAGGATCTGGGCGGCACCACCAAGGACACCACATGCGTGAACCCTGGCTTCTGGCCGGGTCGCTACACAGCTAGCCTAGATGTCTTCTATGGTCAGAACGGCAACCAAAGCAAAGAGATTACGGCTACGGCTACGTTCTGGATACTGCCGTGGTGGTTCATCATCGTCATGCTGATCGTGCTGTCGGCACTGGCATCCGGCATCTTCTGGCTGCAGCGCCGCTTGCGCGCCATCGTCAAGGGCACGACATACAAAGCCGGTCGCGGTGTTAGCCGCCGCGGCAGCCGCTAGCCGCACTGCCGTAGCGACTGCGTTTTGCTGCGGTGCCGGTTCGGGGTAGAATAAGCATAACCTATGCGGGTGACAGCTCAAACCAAACACAAAGGACAGGTCTGGCGAGCGGGCGGTATTTTTGCCGCCATGCTGTTGCTGGCCACGCAACTTGGCACGGCCTCGGCCTTTACGCCCACTATCAACCCGTTGCCTCTCCCGCCCCCAGGTGTGGGCTCGTATGGTATCGAGGCCACTAAGCCCAAACCGCCGCCTACCGATCCGGCTACGATTGTCACACCCACGAACGGCGCGTCATTTACCGATTCTCAATCACCGATAACCGTCAGCGGCTTTTGTACGGACGGCCTGCTGGTACAGATATATGACAACAACGCACTCGTCGGTGCTATTGATTGTGTAGACGGCAGCTTCAGTTTGCAGGTTAGTCTGTTTACGGGCCAGAACGATCTTACTGCCACTCAGTTCGACGATCTGGGGCAGGCCAGCCCAATCAGCAATACCGTGACGGTTACATATACCAACACCAACTTCTCGGCTTTCGGTACGCTCGTCACGCTTACGAGTAACTACGGACGACGGGCGGCGAACCCGGGGCAAACACTCACCTGGCCGCTATTGCTGTCCGGCGGCACCGGACCGTATGCGTTTAGTATCAACTGGGGTGACGGCACCGACGCCGATCTGATGAGCGTTGCACTGGCCGGTGAAGTGGACATTCACCACGTCTATGACCGTGCCGGTATTTACCACGTAACCATCAAAGTCACCGACGTGAACGGCGTGAGCGCCTTCATGCAGGTGGTGGCTATCGCCAACGGCACGCCCGCTGACACCAATGGCAGCGCTTCCAAACCCAAGACCATCACCATCGTGCGCTGGGTATGGTGGCCCGCACTGGCTGCTCTAGTACTGCTGCCCACCGCGTATTGGCTGGGCCGCCGCAGCCAGCTGGTTAGCTTGCATCGCAAGCTGGAGCGGGACATCGAGAACTACAAAGAGCTGTAACATGCGTGCGCTGGCTATCTGTGGATAACTTGTCAAGCAGAATCGTCAAAAAAGTCTTGCACGGCCGAGCATAAGCGTGGTTAAATGATCTCGTTAAAACAAAATAAAAAGGAAAGTACAAAGCATGAAATCTATACGATTGCTGGATAGACGAGCTGCTTACAGCTTGTCTTCCTTGGGTTTACTGCTGGGTATCGTGGCTCCTGCCGCCTTACCTGCATTTGTTTCGGCTGACGTGTTGACGTCGCGAAGTATAACAATGAGTAGCGCGATACCCAGTGCGACTAGTGTGAGTTACGAGCTTAAAGTGACCACGACTACGGCCATTGCGGCCGCTGGCGGTATGTTTATTGAATTCTGTAGTGACAGCCCGCTGATCGGTGCTGCGTGTACACACCCGAGTATGTCAGTGGCGAGCGTGAGTTCTGGTGCAAATGGTACGGCAAGTGACTTTGACTCCAGTGGTGACCACGCAACAATCGAATGGATTGCTGGTGGTAGTGGTGCCACAGCCGGTGCGCAAGACATAACGTTCACGGGCATTACCAATCCAAGTGCCACTGGTACGTTCTACGCACGCATCACCACATATGCGGGCGCGCCAGACTACGCTAGCGCCACATCTCTTGGTACCGTCGCTGACAGCGGCTCGGTGGCACTGAGCACTAATGACCAGTTTGGCGTAACCGCCTACGTAATGGAATCGATGACCTTCTGTGTATCGAAGGGTGACATCGGCCACATTGGTGCCTTGACTGATGTTAGCACTACGACAGCGCCTACCGAGGACTGTGGTGCTACCGCGACCGGCGGCTGTGGTACTTACCACACCGGCTGTGTAGTTGACCCAACCATGACGCTTGGCCAAAAAGTTGGCGGATCGGGAAGCGTGCTAGCCCTAGACACGAGCAACGTGAGCACAGGTAGTGTATACGCCCAGCTGTCTACAAACGCTTCTGGCGGTGCCTCGGTACGCCTGAAGAGTGACGCATTAAGCTGTGGTGGTCTGTATCTGAATGGCCTCAATGACGGCAGCCACTGTGGCATTCCTCCCCAGACTTCTGCAGGTATGGATGCAGGTACTGCTGGATTCGGCTTGACCGTCGGCAGTGCAGCCCTAGCGCTTACGGGAGCGGGCGGCGCAGGTACGGGTAGCGGTACGGGCTTCATTAGTGCGGGTACTGGCTACGATTCTTCAGACGCCTTCCTTGACAATAACGGTACCACCGGTGTAACGGGCGCGTACGGATCTGAGATATTCAAGGCTAGCCAGCCTGTCGATAATGTCAACGTTCCGGTCACCTTCAACGCGACCGTCAGCAACACGACTGCGGCCGGTTCATACGGCGCGAACCTCGACATGATTGCAACGGGCACATTCTAATCCCTGCTGCGACTCCAAAAACTCCCGCTTATACCGAGCGGGAGTTTTTATTTTGTGGCTCGCCTAAGTTTCTGTTACGATAGAAGGTAAAGGAATGCGAGGGAACTAACGTGAGATCTAATAGGCCGCTTAACATCCTTCTGGTGGTGGCAACTGTTGTATTGGCTGTAGGGCAATTGGGCGGCTCCGCATCGGCCGCGAACGCTGGTACTAACGGTGCTAGTATCAAACTATCGCCGCTGCGCAGCGATGTTACGCTCAAACCTGGCGAAAGCGGCTCGGTGGATGTGTATGTCACTAACCTGACCAGTGCGCCAGTAATGTACCGGCCCATCGAAAACGACTTTGTGGCCAAGGACGAAACGGGTACGCCCAGCCTTATCTTGGACGAAAATAGCTATGCGCCCAGCCACAGCCTGAAGCGCTATATGGTGCCGCTGGATACTGTCACTATTGGTGCGAAGCAAACGGCAACCGTTACAGTGCGCATTGCTGTGCCGGCATCGGCCCAGGCAGGTGGTTACTACGGCGCACTGCGCTTTGCTCCGGCAACTAGTGGTGGTCAGCCGGTGGATGTAGTTTCTGGCGCGGCTTCGCTGATTCTGTTGACAGTGCCCGGACCTACCGTCGAGCGGCTAACGCTTACCAACTTTGATATTCGGCAGAATGGCAGCACGGCCACCAATTTCCGCACGCCAAACAATCTATCGCTGGTGCTCCGCTTCGAGAACAAGGGTAACATCCAGGAAGGCCCGTTCGGCCAGGTCAATATCCAAAAGGGCAAGAAGGTGGTCTATACCTATAACTTCAACCAAGACACTCCCCGGTCTGTGGTCCTGCCCGACAGTGCACGTCGTTGGGAGGTTCCGCTCAAGGGTCTTGGTAAGTTTGGCAAATATACGGTTAGTGGTACGTTCGGCTACGGTAACGGTACGACGGTTAACGTGCAAAAGACTGTATGGATTATACCAACCGTGTACATCCTGGCCGCGCTCGGTGCGATTGTCTTAATCGCGGCCGTAATCCTCGCCTTCTGGCTCGTGCTCCGTTCGTATAAGCGCAAAATTCTCCACTCGTCTCGCACGCGCTACTAGCTCGCTCACGACTGCGTTTGCTATAATATAGCTAATATGTCACAGAAAGTATACGTCGGTATGTCCGGCGGGGTGGACAGCTCCGTCACGGCCGCCTTGCTCAAACAGCAGGGTTATGACGTCACGGGCGTGTACATGAAGAACTGGACGCAGGACCTGCCCGGCATGGTGTGCCCATGGAAACAAGACTACCAGGACGCCAAACGGGTGGCGGTGCAACTGGGCATTCCGTTCAAAATGTATGACTTCCAGACGGAGTACCGTCAACGGGTGGTTAATTATATGTTGGCGGAGTATCGTGCGGGGCGTACGCCGAATCCGGACATCATGTGCAATCAAGAGGTTAAATTCCGGCTGTTTCTGGACGCCGCGCTGGCCGACGGTGCCGATCTGATCGCCACCGGTCATTACGCCCGCGTGCAAGACGGCCAACTGCTCACCGCCGCTAATGTCGAAAAAGACCAGACATACTTTTTGTACCGTGTGACCGAAGGCGCGCTACACCACTCGCTGATGCCCATTGGCGACTTTGCTACCAAAGCCGAGGTGCGCGCCAAGGCTGCCGAGCTAGGTCTGGCGACCGCTGCCAAAAAGGACAGTCAGGGCATCTGCTTTGTGGGCAAGGTGGGCATCAAGGACTTTTTACTGCACGAGTTAGGTACGCAGCAGCCCGGACGCATCCTGGACCAGAACGGCTACGACGTAGGCGAGCACGACGGCGCCATCATTTATACCATTGGGCAGCGTCACGGTCTGCATGTAGGCGGCGGCCTGCCGTTCTATGTGGTGGGCAAGGATCTGGCACGCAACGAGGTCTATGTCACCGCGCGGCTGGACGATGATCGCCTGTGGCGCCGTAGCCTGCAGCTGACGGACTTGCATTGGATCAATTCAGCGCCTGAACCCGGTCGCACCTACCAGGTCCGTACCCGTTACCGTGCCCCGCTCGTCGAGTGCAAAATCGTTCTAGAGGACGGACCTATAGGTTCGTCCAGCACTGCTCGGATCGAGCTAAGCGAAGAAGTTCGGGCCATTACGCCCGGCCAGTCGGCCGTGTTGTATGACGGCGAACGTGTGGTGGGCGGCGGCATCGTAGTATAATCCAGGTATGGGTGAACAACTGTCAGACGGTCACAATGTAGATGTGCGGCCCATGACCGAAGACGATCTTGATCAACACATGGCACAGTGGCTCCAGAGCCCGCCTGTCGCAGAGCGATTTTTGTGTGGTGTGGATGCCGAGGCTCTTATTGAAAAATACCGAGCACGGATACGTGGCGAAGGATACGTTCGAATGTTCTGTATGGTGCTGGATAGCGAGCCCGCAGGCATGATGCAGGCATATTGGCTCAGAGATGACCCCGATTACCAGCACTTAGCAATTGCCTCCCAGCAAGCAACTGGTCGAGGGCTGCCAATTGACGATGATGCCGTGGCCATCGATTATTTTATTGGTAACCGGGGTAGTTTCAGCGGTCCGGGTCTGGGTACCGCTATGATACGTGCCATGGCTTACGAGACAGTGCCAGCCTATTTCCCGGGCGCTAAACAGATTGTTGCCGACCCGACCACAGATAATCCCGCATCTATCGGTGCACTAAAGAACGCGGGCTTTATAGGGGCTGAAAATGAGAACAAGGTGCTTATAACTACACCAGATGATAAGAATCCGAATGTTATGCACGAAGCTCAACTGATGGTCTTGCCTCTTGCGGGTTAGTCTAGCTCAAACCCTGTGGTAAAATAAGGTGCATATGCTTGATAGGTTAAAGGGGCTGAAAGATGCTGCGTTGCAGCGAGTCCAAACAGCCAAAGGCCAACCAACCGACAGTACGCGTTACGTGGTGGGGCTGGACATTGGTACCGAGTTTGTAAAGGCGCTGATCGGCCGGGTAACGGACGACGGCGTTGAGATTATTGGCATGGGCCGCGCGCACCAGGGTCTGGCGGACATGCAGGCCGGAGCGGTGTCGGATATCGGTGCGGTGGTGGAAAACTGCGATAAAGCGTTGAACGAAGCGGAGCAACAAGCCGGAGTCAGCGCTCGCGGCGCAGTCATCGGCATTGCCGGCGAGCTGGTAAAAGGTACGACGACCACCGTCCGAGTGGCACGAAAAACGCCCAACACGGCGCTGGACCTGGCGGAGATCGAAAAGATCATCAAACTGGTGCAGGAGCGCGCCGAAGCCAAGGCCAAGCAGCAGCTAGCCTGGGAGTTGGGTGGCAAGAGCATCGAGGTGCGACTGGTGAACAGCGCCCTGGTGGGCATCGAGATTGACGGCTACACCGTGACCAATCCGTTGGGCTTTCAGGGCCGCGACGTGGTGGTGCAGCTGTACACCGCGTTTGCACCGCTGGTGCACATTGGTGCGCTGGAGCGCGTGGCCGAACAGCTTGATCTGGACCTGCTGGCCGTGGCCGCCGAGCCGTTCGCGGTAGCGCGCAGCGTGATCGGCAACGACCAAAGCAACACCATGAGCGCCGTATTGATGGACGTTGGCGGTGGCACAACCGACATCGCAGTCATCAATGACGGCGGCGTGCAAGGCACCAAGATGTTTGGCATCGGCGGACGGGCTTACACACGCAGCGTGGAGCGCGAACTCAACGTTGACTTCGATCTGGCCGAAAAGCTCAAGCTGGGTCTGACCGCCAACAAGGTTCCGGCCGCCAAAATCCCCATCGTCGAAAAAGCACTCAAGAAGACGCTCGAGGTCTGGATGGGCGGCGTAGACCTAGCACTGGGCGAGTTCGATAAACTAGATCACCTGCCGCACCGTATTCTGCTCTGTGGTGGGGGTTCCAGCTTGGATCTGCTGATGGACCGCTTGCAGGAAACCGACTGGTACACCAAACTGCCGTTTACGCGCAAACCGGTGGTGCAACATATCAATCCCGATCAAGTGGTGGGTATTAAAGACCTGACCGGTGACGTTAAGGATCATACGTTTGTGACGGCCATGGGGCTGCTGCGCGTTGGACTCGATACGTTACAATATAATGGTACGGGTGGCAGCTCCATCAAAGAAAAGATCGATCGTATTCTGCATGTCTGAGAAGATCAAAATTCAATCTATGAACGGTACCACCGGCAAAGAGACGGTGTATGTTGACGTTGACGACGAAATTACCACGATTATCAACAAAGTGGAGGACGCCAAGGGCAAGATAGTCGCCCTAGTGCTGCCCAAGCGCGCGCCGGTTCTGCAAAGCATCGTCAACATGAAGCTGCTCAAGCGTACTGCCGATGCAGCTGACAAAAATCTGGTGTTGGTAACTGCCGAGGCGGGCCTGATGCCATTGGCAGGCGCCGTGGGGCTGCACGTGGCTAGTTCACCAACCAGCAAGCCAAGTATTCCGAACGCTCCGACCGGGCCGGATGACGAGCCCGAGGATGCCGGCCAACCGCTAGAGGTTGTGGACGGCAATACCTCGGCGGGCGATGATTTTGACCGGGCCGCAGCCAGCGGCAAAACCGTTGGCGAGCTGGCCGGAGCGCGCGCCGGTAG
>CAZRWV010000007.1:14908-15514 GCA_964603965.1 uncultured Candidatus Saccharibacteria bacterium | reverse complement strand
TCTCCTCGGCATCGTACGCAGGCCATCCCGATAGGCCAGGAGCGCGGTCTGCCCGGCTGTCTCGCGTTCTCGTCGCAAAGCCTGCGCCGCCCTCATGAAATATCCATACAATTCCTGAGACACCCGCTCTCCGGTCGTATAGGTAACGACGGTTCCGACGGGTATACCGCGTACCGGGCGAGCTGGTTTATCTTGCATGAAGCGCCGCGCCCCAGCCGACGATAAAGCGGCGGCCGGTTCAACCCGTCGGCCGCCGCGGCTTTTGGTCAGGTCTTCCATGGCAATACCCAGCTCGCCCGGCGAAACGGTAACTAGGCCCGTTACAAACCGAGAGTCCGCCACGATCTCCCGCGTCAACCGGCCCGGTTTCCGCACCGCTGTGCCGTCCGCGGCCGGATCAAAGGGCAGGCCAGTCTCGAACAGATCGTCCGGCGGCGTTTCGCCCCGCCAGACGTAGTCCACATAGCGCCCCATAGCATCACAGCCCGCCATCTGCACACCGTAGACCTGTAGATTATCGCCAACCACACCAGTATCCTTTGCCCAGCGCATCACGCAGGCAATGCCCGAGATCAGTCCGCCACCACCCACCGGTACGAACAGCTT
>CAZRWV010000007.1:0-14898 GCA_964603965.1 uncultured Candidatus Saccharibacteria bacterium | reverse complement strand
CCCCGCCCCGCCTGGGCAAGCAGGTCACCCAGCGTCTCCCAGCCGACGGTGGTTTGCCCAACGATTGTCTCCACAGCGTCAAACGCCTGGATTGTAGCATGGCCAGGTCGCTCGCCAGCTGCGCTAGCCACGGCTAATGCGTCATCGAAGCTGGCGTGCACCGCATGGACCACAGCACCATCCCGCTCAAGCAATTCAACCTTCGCAGGGCTAGCCCCTTCGACGCACTCCGTCGTCACTTGTATCTTTCGGCCGCGTTTCTGGCCAAAAGCAACTGCAGCACGCAGCAGGCCGTTGGCCGCATTACCGGCGCTAGCAATATGAACGTCAGAAAGCGCGGGATCACTGTGGAGTGCGACCGCTAGGGCATAGGCAGATCCGCGCAACTTGTATGAACCGCCCGGCTGTACCGTCTGGTCGGACTCCATCATGCGGTGCCCGCTAAGTTCCAGCGGCAGATTTTCCAACCCAACAGGGACCACGCCAGCTGTCTCGTATAGCGCCGTCCGCAGGTCTGACGGCTCAGCGCTGAACGGGCTCAAGGCATGGGCTTGTTCCATGACCCAACGATAGACGTCGTCGCTAGTATAGCGGTGCTCGGCATCCGCGCTCTGTGGCACGGCCTCTCTCGTTTCGAATGATGTAGTACTCATATTTTTCCTCTCTAAAATTAAAAATCCCCCGGAACATTCCGGGGGATTCAATGACGATTCGTTATTCTATTTACGAGCGCGCCATCAAATCACCCCGGGTGGGGAGAATAATAATGGCAATAATCTGCTGCGCACGTGACATGCGGTCCAGCATACACCATCCGGCCAAACGGTGCAACGGTGCAGTATACTAGATGGCATGCAACATGCCGCGCTGCTCCGCAAATACCGCCCCATCTCCGACCAAGTCAGCCCCGAACAACTGGCCGTCATCCTGGGCGAGCTAGAAAAAGTGCTGGACGCCGGGCTCGACGGGGCAGTGGTGGAATTTGGCTGCTATATTGGCACCACCAGCTTGTTTATCCGCCGGCAGCTCGACGCCCGTGGCGACAGCCGCGAGTTCCACGTCTACGATTCGTTCGAAGGCCTGCCGCCCAAAACCACGGCCGACGAAAGCCGGGCAGGGGAACAGTTCCGCGCCGGCGAGCTGAGCGTCAGCAAAAAACAGTTTTTGCAGCAGTTCCAAAAGGCAGGTCTGCGCCCGCCCGTCATTCACAAGGGATGGTTCAAAGATCTGACCGCCACCGACGTGCCCAATCACATCGCCTTCGCATTCCTGGACGGCGATTTTTACGAAAGCATACTGGGCTCGCTGCGGCCGGTACTGCCGCGCCTGCAGCCGGGCGGGGTAATCGTCATCGACGACTACGCCCGCGAAGCATTGCCGGGCGCTGCCAAGGCTGTCCGCGAGTACTTTGGCGGCAACGTGCCGCTGGAACGCGTGGAACAGAATCTAGCTATCCTGCGACCATGAAGCGACATCAATCGGCCGCAAAGGAATCACCTTATCAGTCGGAAGCAGCGGCATAATACCGGGCGTCGTCATGGGTTCCGGCATAGGTGTAGCCGAATCGGGACCACCTGTGGCACCGTCGGTAACCCTCATGTCCTCGGGTTGAAGGTATGCAGGCGGCTTAGGGCTCTCTGGCTTCTCAATGGCCATACGGACAAGGGACCCGCCTACGCACACTACCATTACTCCGAATGCCACACCCGTCGCTTTCTCTGCGGGAGTCATTGTGCGTATCACGTTTCTAAGCGCTGCTGCAGTCCGCGCCATGAACCCAATCTGATCGATTCGTGACGAGCCCGTCCTTTTCTGCTTCAACGCCTTTGCCGCACCCCGCACCCCCACGGCTGATAGTGGTTTCACGAGTTTCTGACGCTTCAAGTCTGCCAGGGCATCATTAAGAAGTGTATCGAGCTCTTCATCTTCTCGGAGCTCATTCCTCACCCCTTCGAACCCGCTCCTGTATTCGCCAGATGATAATTTACGTCGTTCCATAATCGTATGGCATACCATAGCATATATGGACCACCGGCGCAAAGCCGTCGTTTAGCTTATGTGGTATGTGGCGGTGCCTGGAATAATCGGCCCCAAAGAGAAAGACGTAGGTTCTGATGCCGCAGGGCTCGGATCAGCCGGCTGCCCATCGGCCGGATTGTCCACGACGGTACCGGCGGGCCCATGGTCGTCGGGCGCCGAATTAGCCTTTACTACACCGGCGACCAACGCCACCGCAGCAGTCAGCCCCAGGACCGATAGCGTACCAATGACCGCCACCCAAGTCGAAAGCTCCCGATCCCGCAACGGCACGTGCACGTCGCCTTCTTTCCGCAACATCGAAGCTTCGTCCGGATGAGCCGGCGTCGTCGGCTGCGAAACCGGCTTTTGGGGCGCTGATTGTGCCGGCGTGGGATCGTACTGCGCCAGTACGCTATCGTCGAATTTCGTGCCGCGAAATTCCTTGCTCATTAAACGAAGAAACGGATCTTGTTGATTGCTTTTAGCCATATTCACGTCCTCATGCAATAATGACTTACCTTATACCACGCATAAGCACACAAGGCAAATACATTATTGTCATGCCTTCAAAGCCACAGCCACCACCCCCGATAACTAGCCGTCCAATACTAGCATTCCACGGTTAGTATGCTATAATATGCAATCATGAAACTTCACCTGGTCACCGTCGGCAAACCCAAGCTGGAATACGCAGTGATCGGCTACGCCGACTATCTGGCCCGCTTGCAGCGCCTGCACACCGTGCGCGTCACGCAGTTGGCGGACAAATATGCCGATAACGCGGCCAAGTTCAAAGAGGTCACGGCCGGCACGTACGTGATGGTACTAGAGATTGCCGGCAAACCGCTGAGCAGCCACGAGCTGGCGGAGTTCCTAAAGGCGCGCGAGCTGGATGCCCGCGAGGTCAGCCTGGTGATCGGCGGACCGGACGGTCTGCCGCAAAGCGTCCGCGACGCAGCCGACGCACAGTGGAGCCTCAGCCGCCTGACGCTGCCACACGATCTGGCCATGGTGGTCACATTGGAGGCACTGTTCCGCGCCAGCACCATCAACGCCGGCTTGCCGTATCATCGTTAGCTAGCGAAGCAACAACATATTTTTGCTTTAGAGTAAAAAAGTCGACAGCTCCTTTGCCTGGGCAGACCGTATAGTTACGGTTACAGCTTACGTTATAAATCGTAGCAGTGAGGAGGACAGTATGAGCAAACCAACACGTCTGTGGCGACCGTCGGCATTCTTGGCATCGGCCTTGATAACCGGCTTCGGCCTTACCAGCATGGCATCAGCCCAAACCATCACCATCAGCAACACCGGGCCAAACTCCAAAAACCAAGTCGACACCAGTCTCAAGAACGACTGCACCATTACCAACACCAACGACATCTCGCTGCAGAATACCAACGACCAGAAGGCCGACAGCGGCGACGCACTCGTGAGCGACAACACGCGCGGCGGAGACGCCACTAGCGGCGACGTGTCGAACGATAACTCAACTGATCTCAGCATAGCCATCAGCAATGGCTCCGGTTCCAGCGACCCCAGCAACATGGACGATCAGGAAGACAATGTGAATCCGTGCCTGCCGCCGATCATTGCGAAGATCTTTAAGCCACAAAAGAACGCGGTAAAGATGGTCGCGCAGCGCCCAGCCGTCAAGGCGCACCACGCAGTTGCGGGCGGTGGTAAGGGCGTCGGCCCGGCCAGGGTAGTGAGCACTGCTGCCGCGCCGGCAGAGGTTCAGGCAGCGCCCGAGGAGTCACACGCCGTTACCAAGGTCCAGCCAGTACGGAGGCCTGTCAAACAGGAGTTCAAGGCCAGCATCAGCAACACCGGCCCCAATTCCACCAACACCATTTCGGCCACCACCAACAACAAGACGACGGTGACCAACACAAACAAGATCACTATCAGCAACACCAATCAGCAGCACGCCAGTAGCGGCGACGCCCGTGTGACCGGCAACACATCGGGCGGCAGCGCCGCCACCGGCGACACGTCCAACAGCAACAGCACACAGCTGGATGTGAGCGTTTCGAACTAGCACCAGGGCAAGAGACTAGCGCAGCCAGTTGTTGAACAGCCAGCCGCTGACCACGAGCACGTTGCAGGTAATACCGGCAATCTGGGCGACGATCAGCGGCTTTTGGCGGTGCAGAATTGCATACACCAGCCACAGGCAGCCGATGCCCGAAAACAGGATCCATGTCAGCACGGCCATGCCCGGTGCGTCGCTCTGCCATGCCTTGATGATCTGCGGGATCACGGCGATGTTACCGCCCACACCCACTAGATAGGCCAAACTATCCACTACGCGCGTGGCCCGCTGACGCCTCCGGGAAGGGTGGACGGCGAAGGGAATGGGTTCGGTTGCGAGTGCCATAATCTGCCTAGGAGTATACCTGGTGCGCTAGGCAATAATCCAGCACTGTGCGGCTTACCAGATGGCTTGCATCAGCACCGCGTGCCAGCAGCGCACGTGCTTCCGTAGATGAATCGTGCTGCACGTCGGCAGGCAACTGCAGCCGCAGCAGACGCGGGCCTTCCGGCACGGGCGTATCGGTAAACACCACTAGCCCTAAGCCGGGCATAAACTCGTCCGCCTCCGGCCAGTCGGGCATGGTGTGGTACGAATCGCCGCCGCAGGCGAACCAAAAGTCCGTCCCAGGATACGCCTCGTGCAGCGTACGCAGCGTACGCGACGTGCGGGTGGGACGTGGCAACCGCAGCTCAAAGTCGGACACGCGCAGACGCGGATCGCTAGCAAACACCTCGCAGTGCACTAGCCGCACCATCTGCAGACGGCATTCGTCATCAGTATCGATCGTCTTGCCGGCCCACGAGCCCGACGGCAGCACCCACATCTCATCAAAGCCGGGCAGGGCCAAGCAGGCCCGCATGATCGCTTCGTGGGCTAGAGTAGGGGGATTGAAGCTGCCGCCGAACAACAGGACGCGCGAAGGGGAGTCCGCCATGCACCCAGCATAGCACTAACCCCGTGCGCGGCGGGCCTGCAGGAGTGCAATAACTGTCAAACCGGCTGCGCCCGCCCAGCTCGCTACGGCAGCCATCTGCGCCATCTGGCCCATCAGACCGTAGCCATAGCCGCTGCCCAGCAGAGCACTCCGCAGCATCTCGCCCTGGAACAACGTCTGCTTCTGGCCCTGGAGCGCCGCATCCTTGGGATTAGCCATAGCCAGCGTGCTTATCTCGGCGTAGGTCTTGCCGCCGGCGATCTTTTGCAGGTGCCTGCCAATAAAGCCGTTGGCATACGCCATAGCCTTGGTGCCGTTGTCGACTTGCTGTCCGGCGTATTTTTGTATATCCGGGAATTCGTTGGGGTCAAAGGCAGGGCTGCCTTTTGCCGGGAAATAAACGTGCTGCGCCGCCAGTTCACGGTGCACCTCGGACTGGGCATACGAACCCACGCCCCACAATACGCCGCCGAGCGCAACCAGCACTACGGCCGCTAGCAGCGACAGACGCATATAGACCTGTGCAGCGATTTGTTTTTGTTCTTTTTTTGTTATTGCCATAGATGTTTTCCTTCTTTCCAGCGGGCAGTATAGGTCGGCCGGTGGCATTTGGGTGTGATCGCAGTCACAGGGGGGCAAAGCCCTATACAGTAGCAGAATGCGCTCTTGAAGAAACTCGTTGTGGCCGCCGGCGACTTTGGGCTCTATGGGTCGGTAAACAGAGGGACCGCGGACTTACAATATATGTTGTATATATTACATCGTATGTTATTTGCATCACCCCCATAACAATGTAAGCTTAAATCAAGCATTAACGAAAAGAGACATATGCATAGCCACAAAAGGCACAAGAAGGGGAGTCACATGACACTGCACGGAACCATGGGTAGTATCGTGGTAAGCGGCGGCAATTCAAAATCTAGCCGCAAAGGTATCTTTGCAAAAGCCTGGGTTCCCGCACTGATAGTTGCGGTGCTGTTCGGCGGCGTAGGCGCCTATTTGTTAAATGTGAGCCATGCCGACACAACACAAGTCGTGGCCTACACCGCGCACAACGACGGCTGCGGCAGCAATGCTTCGCACAAAAACGACTTAGCGGACACCCCACGCAGTAGTACCGCTGATACCCAAAAGACGACTCATGTTGGCCAGACTAACTTTGGTACAAACAGCATCTGCAAGTGCAATACTGGCAAGATAATAGCCTACGGCACGGGGGCTCCAAGCATCTACATGGACACGACCGCCAATCCCAGGTGTACGGTGGTGACCTACACTAGCCATAATGATGGCTGCGGCAGCAATGCTACGCACTACAACGACCTGGGCGATACCAAGCGAAGCAGCGCGGCCGACGCCCAAAAGACGACTCATGTTGGCCAGACAAGCTACGGCGAATACAGCATCTGCAAGTGCAATACCAGTTCGGGCGGCATGTTTGTAGACTTCGACATCAACAATCCCATACTGGACACTACCCAGAACGCTAAGTGTGCTACTAGTAATGCCACAGTTGTAGCCTACACCGCGCACGAAGACGGCTGCGGCGGTTACGCCACCCACTACAACGACCTTAAGGACACAAGGCGCAGCCCCGATGCTGACCCCCAAAAGACAGTGCATGTGGGCCGCGTAAATTATGGTAACAACAGCCTGTGTAAGTGTGATATCAGCGCTGGCGGCGGGTTTGTAGACTTCGACCCGAACAATATGTGGCCGGACGCTCACCGCAACCCCGGCTGCCCCGCAGGCGGCTCAACATCAAGCAGCAGTACGCCCACTTCTGGCGGCAGTACCGGCAAAACGACAACTGGTTCCAGCGGACCGCAGCAGGGCGCCAATCCACCGAGTAGCTCAACTACCGGTCCCTCGAATACCAAGACTAAGGACGTCAATGCGTCGGGCAAAAAAGTAACGACTACGACATGTCCGACCGGCCAGGCACTGAAACAAGATCCCCAGGGCGAGTCATGGTGCGCGCCAAACCCCCTAGCGAAGAACACCACACCTTCGGCACCCACAACACCAACTGGCTGCACAAAAAGCACAATCCCTGGCGGCTACATCGACACCGACTGCACGCCGCACTGCGCTTCCGGCTACACCGTCTCTATAGGCTCCACAGGCTACCCCTCTTGTAGCAAGGGTGTGGTCAATAACCGCGACTCTCAATACAAGTCATGCGGTGCGTCCGGTGGCGTCTTCCACGACGGGATCATCAATACGTGGACCAACGTACTCAAGGCACGTAACGTATGCGCATACAACGAGGCTAGCGATCTACACTATAGAAATTGCATAACCGACGGCAGCTTTCCGTTCGACCCGGCCAGCCGTTTCTGTTACGTAGACACAAAACAGCTCCTAGTATCAGCAGGCTAAGATAAAACGCGAGGAATCGATATGCAACCAAACACACCCGTTACACCAAACCCTAACCCCGCTCCGTTTGTCTCAGGCGACATGTCTGGCGGAATGGGCGCCGCCCCAGCAGCGCCAGTTGTAGCTCCCATGCCAGCCATGCCAGCGGTAGAAAACGCTCCCCGCCACAATCGACTTAAGACAGCACTCATGGCTGCAATTGCAGTCGTAGTGGTGATTGGTGCGTTTGTGGGCGGGTTCTATGCAAATAAACACATAGCCAGCACTAGCGAAGCTAACGCCACCGCCACCTCTAGGAAGTTTGTGGCAGCACTAAACGCCGGCGACAACGCCAAGGCGTACGCCCTAACCTCGGCAGGCCTACAGCATCGCCAAACCAAAGCACAGTTTGCCACGAATATAGGCAATCTAAAAGCGAATACGCCGCTATACCTCAGCCAAATGACATGGTTCAATGGCAAGACCGCACAATACCTACTGCACGAAGACGGCCTGCCTGCAACGTCAGCGGGCGTAACCACCGGCACCTTTACTATCACGCTCGTCAAAGACGGCATGCTGCACTGGAAAGTTGACACCGTATCTGTTGAATAGCCGCTGCTAGTGTTGACCGCTATACCTCTATGCTGTACTGCCCGTAAAGAGCGACATGTAGCTCTGATATGCAAACTGACGGCCATACGTCACGGATTCGTCAGTTTGTTGTAGGATACCGAGATCAACAAACTTCCTTATGAGTTGGTTTGCCGCCGGACGAGACAGTCCCGTAATCTTCTCTGCAGTTGCAACGTCAATGATCGGTTGACTGTATAATCCGCGCAAAAGCTTTATAGCGCTCGGTGCCTGCTTACCGCCAAGCCCATGGACGACCGTCATATCCTTTTCACGAATGGCAATGATTTGTTTTGAGACGACCGTCGCCTCTTTCGCTACTTCTGCCACACCTTCTAGAAAGAATTGAACCCATGCTTCAACTTCGCCCTTGTTATGGTAACCCGACAGCTTTGCAAAGTATGTGTCACGGTGACGCTTAAAATACTCCGACAAATAGAGGATAGGGTACTCTAATACCCTTTGTTGATACAGGTACAGCGTAATAAGCAATCGTCCAGTACGCCCATTGCCATCAAGAAATGGGTGAATCGTTTCAAACTGCGCATGCATAAGAGCGGCATTGATAAGCGCAGGGTAGGCCTGCTTATCGTTCAGAAATTTCTCTAGGTCAGACAGCGACCGACCCAGCTCTTGTACCGGAGGAGGGACAAAGTCAGCATTGCCGGGTCGAGTGCCGCCGATCCAGTTCTGGGTCTCACGGAATCGCCCCGGGGTTTTGCCTTCGCCCTCGGCTGTTCCCTCCATAAGCTGCTGATGCAGCTCTCGTATTACGCGAAGCATTAGTGGCATATCCTTGAGGCGAGCTAATCCATAATTAACTGCCTGTACATAGTGCAGGATATTCTCTACATCGCGGGGCACGCCTTCAGTGATATTAATACCCGCCTTAAGAGAGTCGTGCATCGTCGCCTTTGTACCCTCAATGTTGCTAGAGAGGGTGGCCTCTTTCCGTACATACATAAAGATAAAGAAATCTATGTCAGGAATAAGCTGCGCTATGCCATCAAGTTTGCCCAATGCCAGGGTAGCGTCCGTAACGAGCAGCTGAATCTCAGGGCTGAAATCAATACGGCTCTTCGGGGGGAACGGGTCGGGAACAAACGCCTTAAAGCCTGCGGATTGCTGCACGAATCTACCTAAAAGCATACTTTACATCCTCTTAATGAATGTTAAGTATAAACGATCTTACTTAACATTACAATACAGGATGTTACATGTGTCGGCACCCGAACGGGCACAAGGTAGAATCAGAGAGTAACAAGGTTAGATGCTAAACTCAGCAAAATAATCCTTGCCATATCGAGCAAAGATCTCGGGAGTCGTAGCTACGATGACTTCGTTACTCGCTAAGCCCAGCTTGTCCAGAAGGTCATTCAGGTCGACACCGCTGTCACCCAAGTCAACTTCCATAAACGGTGAAATGCCAGGGAAGCAATCGATGTCAAAATCTACGTCGCCAAGCTCGTACGATATACGACGAGCCTGTACCCGCGTGATCGGTACTAACTTGAGCCGCTTCAGGAATTCGACCGCTTCCTCGTTGCGACTCACAAAGAGCTTGACCGTGTCGGACTGGCCGTTGGCGGCCTTGCGCACATACTCCAGCTTGAGTTTGCTTTCTTCGGTCAGCTTAATACCTTCGCCCGCGTCGAGCAGCGAGTGGTCAGGGTGGTCAAAATAGGTGATGGTGCGGACATCGTCATAGACCTGCTCAGCACCCAATGCTTCCATGACCTTAGCGAGCGCCTCGGGGTCAACATCGAGGACTTTGCGTTCAGTTTCAATGCTATTCATGTTAAACCTCTGCGGCCCCAACCCGTACATCAACAAACTGCCCGTTTACCTGGCTGTCGTCGTTAAGCCAGATCTCTTCCGGCACAAACTTGTAGATACGACGAGGGAAGTCACCCAGATATTGTGCGCCGTCCGACGGATTGTATGGGTCGTCTTTAAACACCATGGCCGATTGCATAACCTCTTGCTCGTCGGTTAGCTCGAATGCTCGGCCTTGCATGTACACACCAGCTGACGGCTGCCCGTCTTCGTTGACGGTTGCGATGGTAATGTAGGCTATTGCATCGAGCACTGCCTGGGCTTTGGCGTTTGGTTTCATGTCCTAATAGTACCCCAATTTTTGGAATCGCAATCATAAACCCCCTCTACGGATACACACCCCACTAGATGACCTCCCTACGCCCGTGCTATATTCCCAGCATGTACGTAGCTATTGACCTGGGCGGCACACGCTGCCGTGTATTGACAACTCACTCGCTTGACGACCCCCAAATGGTGGACAGGCACGAATTTGTTTTGTCTCATGTTTTTGAGCATGACATGCAAGCGCTAATTGCAACCATTCGCCAGTACACCACAGGGGAGAAAATAGCCGGAATCGGCTTTAGCGTACCGGGCGATCTAAACCCAGAGAAGACCACTTTCGCCGACCCATCTGACAACCTCTTAGAATGGTCAGACAAGCCCGTTAAGGCAACACTTGAGCATGAGTTTAACTGCCGGGTCATTTTAGAGAACGACGGCTCTGCCGCCGCACTGGGAGAGGCATATTTTGGCCTGGGGAAGGGCAAGGACTTTACATTCATTATCTGGGGAACTGGCATCGGTGGGGCAGAAGTCAAGCATATCGACGGTCATGTACAGTGCACCACGCTGGACTGGTATCACTATCTCGAAACTTGGGAAGACAAGTGCGGCGGCAACAAAATACGCCAGCTGTACGGCACGGAAGCCAAAGACTTGTCCGAGACCGATTGGCAGCAGGTGATGAGCGACTTCCGGGCGGAGCTCGCAGTCTTTTGCAAAGCGTCAGGTGCAAAATCGATCATTTTCGGCGGCGGGATTGCTATTAAGCAACAATCTCGAATAGTGTCCCTGTCGACGCAGTTCAAAGACTTAAGTATTCAGGTATCACACTTGGGCGAAGATGTGGGGTTGTACGGAGCGCTTACACTGTTGAGAAACCAGTCCTAAGCAAGGAATCATTCCCAACAGCCCAAGTAACAAAAAACTCCAGACCTAAGTCTGGAGTTTTTAAGCACTAAGAACCTTACCGAGCGCGCAAACTTGCAGCCTTGCTACTGACAACTTTCTGATCGTTGCTCGCACGCTTCATCGCCTGATCTAGAACCCTAGAGGCTGCACGCGAGGGAGTAGGCGAAACTACGTCTCTCATTTTTATCTTCTTTGGTGCGAATATTCCTTTGATGGTCATGTACCTACAGTATAACAGCCCTTAATTGCTCTTCTGTTAAAAAATCTGGCAGTTCTGCAAAAAGATTAGAGTCGACATTCTCTTTACGCATACCGACTCCATTTTTTACATCTTTTACGATTAGACTTATTGTAACATCTCTGTGCGTTTCACACAACTGTGAAAGATTCTCCTGAAGCTTGAAGTACGTTGCTATAAAACCCTCTTTGTCAATTGCCCGATGCTCAACTAATTCCCGATCTTTCGTGAACTGCCAAGCAATCTCTGGCAACTGATGGATATAATAAACCTTTACCTTATACCCATGAGCCAGAGCACGCTCTAAATTCTTATCAGCACTCGCAGATGAGAAAGTCCCGTCAAATACAAAATTAATCTTCTTTTTCACCACCTCATCGTAAATTCTGTTCATTATAGCTGACGCACCACCCCTGAACTTATCGGCAATTTCTGGCCGATAGCCTTGAATCATCTGGGCAATCTCATCCATATCGATACGAAGAGGCTCAGGATCAAGGCTCTTGATGAGCTCAATGGTAAACTCGGTCTTACCAGCGCCAGGCAGGCCAGCCATAAAGATGCCGCTAGGCTCTTCTGAGGATTCATGGCCAACCTTACGGACAAACTCTCTGGCTATTTGCTTTTTATTCTTGTTGGCCCATTCAGCATAATCCATAGGCACATCATAACAAATCAACAATATCAGTCAGAATGTCCAAATTCGGATATGTGCAATACTGAGAAAGACACCCTTAGGCGAGCCATCTTCATGGCAATCCTCAAGGGAGTACTCTGTATATCTTCGTCGCGTGCTCGGTGCGAACACCTGCGCGTGCTCCTCGCTATCGCACCCCTGTCAGGGATTCAATTCTCTTCGAGAATTACCACGAAAAAAGCCCTGAGCAAGCCAGAGCTTTTTCGTGGTGACCCTTCCGCACCCGCTCTTTAACTCAATAGTGGCGGAAGTCGTTCGTTGGAATGACGTTATCCGTAATATCAGTATAGAGCCTAATCCGTTACAGGCGAGCTAGGTTGCGTATTCTACATCCCTTCAGGGAATAGAGTAGGGGGTGTGCTAGTTTGCCCTACAGGTTTTGTATCTCATTCCACAGCTCGTCCGACACTTCAACTGAGCCTTCATTTAGCTTGGCAGACCATGCGGTGGCGGACTCATCGCCAGGAATACGGATGCGTTCACCCTTGCGCGGACGTGTAGCTCTAATCTTTTCAATGTACTCAGTGTTGGCCCGCTTAAAAGCGTCTAGCCCAACAGTTTGCTCCGGGTCGACTACTAAGATAAACGCACCGCGCCTTGGTGTCTTTTGTCCAAACTGATTTTTGGCCGTGTTCTCAACCAGCATGTCCATGCCATTTAATCCGCCGCACATAACTTCAAATAGCAGGGCTAAGGCAAAACCTTTGTACTCGCCAAACGGCATGACCGACCAAGCTCTCGCAGGGTCAAGCGTTACACTACCTTCGTTGTCATAAAACGACTCAGCCGGGAGGTCAGTACCGTACTTGTTAGCCATACGCACATTACCCCAAGCGCACTTAGCGGTCGCCATATCTACTATTAACGCCCCCTCTTTGGTCGGCAGCCCGTAGGCAATCGGGTTAGTACCTGCAACGGGGTCAAAGCCGCCGGGTGGGGCAATAGCTGCACTGGCATTGTTTGACACGAGTGCCACAAACCCTTGGTCGGCAATGTACTGCGCAATGGCACCCGGTCGCAACCAAGCGTCCATATCTTTAATCATTGAGACGGCAACTACCTCTTGTTTAGCACGCTCCATAGCCTCGTCTGCCGCACGCTTACCTACAACTGCGCCCGGATTACCCTTGGCGTCTAGCATAAAGAACGCACTTGTTTCTTTGATAACTGCCGGTTGCTCCAGAGCAGACAAGTCTTGATTTACAAACCCCGGAAAGCCGGCCAAGCCGTGGCTCGTATGGCCGCGTAGTTCGCCTCCCAAGTACATCTCGACCAAAAACGGGATGTCGGCATCCGCGTAGCCTTTGGCCTTTAACGCTTCGGTCATTTTGCCACTGATGTCTGCAATCGATACCTTCATAAATCCAATAATACCAGATAAAACAAAACCTCAGCTTTGAACTGAGGTTTAATGCTTATGCTTGGTGACCCTTCCGCATCCGCTTTTTAACTCAATAGTGACAGAGATAGTGCGGTGGAATGACGTAATCCGTAATGTAAGTGTACAACCCAATCTAGTATAAGCGCATCCGTGCGTGTAATCTACGTCCCTTTAGGGAATATAACAGTAACTAACCTATACTAGAAGGTGACATGACATTGGTTCAACAAGTGCAAGATATCTACCGACTTTTGGCAGATGACCGACTGGGAAGCCTAGGGTTGTTCCATATCGAGGGAGACAAGTTAGTTACGCCGGTCGCCGATGACACTTTGTCGCTATTCACCCATAGGAGCAAAAGGGCTGACGGGCTTATCGCGCATTCAGCTATCAAAGAACTTATCGATGCGATAAAAGCCAGTAACGGCTACAAAGGCATCAATCATGTTGGCTTTTGCTACAAGACAGCCTCAAAGGAGGACGCGGTAAAGGCAGTCACTAAAGCAGCAAGCAACAAGGGCTACTCGACCTACCAGGAGCCTTCAATTGACGATGCAGACTGGTTATTCGTTGGCGACTTATCCGAGATTACAAATCCGCTCCTAGAGTTCCTCCCACACGAAGGCAACACCGATGACAAGTGGATTGATTACTACCTACCGCACATACAATTTGATATCGACACAAGTATGACTCCCCAAGAAATCGAGGTCTTAGTTAAAAAAATCATCCGTAAACCCTTTACACCGTACTCGATTCAAATTGATGGAGTCACTTATATACAACGCATTAATCTGGGCTGCTTGGAGGGTGTGAACCTAATGTTGGACATATCGACAAACAGTCGAGACATTAATTACAGAAAAAGCTGGGCTAAACTAGCTTAGGCACGGCAACACTGATTAACTACCGACCTAGGGCTACTTCTCTTACTAGATATTTCCCATCTTTCTTCACGTCCCTAAGGATAATCCATCCATTAAAGGTGAGCTTGGTTCCAGGGCTAAAGCTTTGTTCGGCCAACGTTCTTGCTTTCTTGGTATACGGAACCCCCAGGCGTACAGAGATATGCGGAAAGAACGTTAGGCGCGATACTATGCCAACAGAATAATTATTGGCCTGTAAGGTTCGTAGGATATGTTTGCGGTATGATTTTATTTCTGGAGATGCACGTAGAAGCACCTGGCTCGAAAACCACCTGAATAAAGGGTCGAGACTATTAGCTGGCCTCCGAACGGTTGCGGTAAGCGGCAGGTTTTTTGATAACCGCAGAAGTCGCTCCATATCCTCTAACAAATCCGCGTCGCTCATCGGCGATGGAGTTTTAATAGTCCGCAATAACGTTATATGCGGTGTATCGTCTCGATAAGGCGAGGCCGGCAGTATTCGGCGGATAGCCTCTACGGCCTGCGTGGCCTTATGGTCAAGCGTTATGCATATGGAGAATTCAGAGGTCAGGCCGCTTTGGTTCATAAGGGTTATTGTAGCAAAACAAAAAGACTTCCAAAGAAGTCTTTAAGCATAAACACAATGGTGACCCCGAGGGGAGTCGAACCCCTGATCTTCAGGATGAGAACCTGACGTC